>CAZLOC010000091.1:0-11626 GCA_964560935.1 uncultured Anaerolineaceae bacterium
CGGGCGCTCTCCCAGGACGTTGAAAGTTGTCGGCCATAACCCGGTCGGGGGGATGGGCGTCAGCAGCACGGCGGCGGGGTGCTCGTGATGTCTCTCCAGGTACTTCTGCGTGATGAACCCGCCCATCGAATGCCCGATGATGACCGGCGGCGTATCGAACTGACCCGCGACCTGCTCCACGTCCGAGACGTAATCCATGATCGAGTGCCAGCGCAGGCCTTCGCGCCCTTCGCTGCCGGCATGTCCGCGCAGGCTGAGGGCGGTGCAGTCATATCCGTGCGCAGCGAAATAGGGCAGGAAGTGTTCGTCCCAGCACCAGGCGCCGTGCCATTTGCCATGTACAAAAAGCAACGGCGTCGCCTTTGATTTGCCATCGGGCTTCCTGGTGATAAGTTCCAACTTCATCGGCTTTGAATGGGGGAGAGGAATCGGTCTTTTATCGGTGGCAGGCTACGGGTCCGGGTAGACGCGGGTGACAATTTCATGCAAGTCATTGGCGGTATACAAGTCGGCTGTCATGACAATCACATTTGGGAGCGCGTCTTCAAGGATCAGAACAAGCGGTGGGTTCGTTTTTCAACTTGTGTTTCGAGCGGCAGTGTGATCGTAAATGTGCTGCCTGCGCCAACTTTACTTTTTACCGTGATTTTGCCATCCATCATGCCGGTAAGGTGTTTGACAATCGAGAGTCCCAAACCTGTGCCGCCATACTTCCGTGCGATCGAACCGTCTGCCTGACGAAAGGGTTCAAATATGTCCTCTTGCGCCTTTTTAGGGATGCCCGGCCCTGTGTCGGTCACCTCTATAGCCCACTGTTTTTTGCTGCGTTGATAGAACCGGAGGCTCACTTCCCCTTCCTTGGTGAACTTTATGGAGTTGCTGGCCAGGTTGGTTACCATTTGGTTGATGCGTGTTGGATCGCCGAGTAGTTGGGTTGGCAATTTGGGGTCGAGAACGCTGGTAAGAGCCAGTCCCTTTTGCTGTGCCAAAACGGATAATTTCTCCTGAACATCTTTTAATATCAGAGCGGGCGTAAATGGTTTGATCTCAAGTTGAACTGCGCCGGCCGCAAGTCTTGCTTCGTCCAGTAATTCACTAACCATATCTGAAACGCGCTGGGTGCTGTCAATGATTTCTCCTACGGCTTTGGCCTGTAGTTCTGAAAGTGTCCCGTAAGCAGGTTCTTTTAAAAGGTCTGCATAGCCACGAATGACACCCAGGGGAGTGCGCAACTCGTGCCCTATTCTGGCAAGAAAATGGCTCTTTGCCCGGCTGGCTTCCAGTGCCTGATCGCGAGCCATAAGCATTGTGTTTTCTGCTCGTTTGCGATCTGAAATATCATGTAAGACGATGGCCCTTCCAAGAATTTTATCCTGGTGATCTGTCAATGGTGAAATGGAAAGTTCGAAATATTGATTTCGCGAGTCGGTCTCTAACGCGATCTCCTCTCGAATATTTATCGCGTGTTGATAAAGATCGATTAAATCTGTGTACTCAATGAAAACTTCTCTGGCATTGCGGCCTATAATTTCGCTGGCTGAACGTTGCAATGTCCTTTGGCCGGCTGGATTGACATCAACGATATTGTTCTCCATATCCAGGATAAACAATGCATCATTCATGCTATCGATAACGGTTTCAAAAGCAATAGGGGCAATGTTTTGTAATTGATAATTGTAAATGTTCCAGGCGATTGCCAGTCCGGTGATCGTGAAAGCGAGGGGTGTCAGGTCTATCGGGAACTGGAAAAGGCCAAGATTTGAGATGGCATAACCGAGCCAGGGAACGGTAATCCCCACCAGCATGCTCTCCATTTGACCACGATACGTTTTGGGATAGCGTATCGTTGCCTGGATAATCAAAACTGTGCTGGCAGCCAGCAGGATATAGTTGTAAATGCTATTTACCCAGAAAGCCATGCCAGGTTCCAGGTGCAAAATGGATGCGCCCCCTGTGGGTTCCAGATACCAGTCAGACCATATCTGCCGATGCCAATCATTCGAAAGGGCTAAAAGGAGCGTAATGGCAGGCACAACCAGCAGCGCGGCAAGCCTTGAGGTTGTCATCCAAGACTTGCGCCTGGAAAATTCCAATGAAAATACGAACAAGGCAACGGGCAGAGTGACAAGACCAAAATATTTGATTTTTTCCCAAAAGAGTTTGGTGAGAAGCTCAACCCCCGTGACTTCCAGGCAATAGCCGACGCTCCAGACGAACAGAGCCAACAAGAGAACGGCTGCGGGTTTCGCGCCGGGTGTCTTTCGATGATCCCATAGATAGAACGCTAGCGGGACCGAAAGAAGAGCGGCAATTGCAAGAGGATAAACGTAGGGTGTGTACTGGAAGCTTTGCAAAAATCAACACCTCACTCGTGCCCGACCATACTGATATTGATGGGTAAGGTTACCTATCATTTTCTATGTTCGGGTGCAAGCATCTGCTTCAATTATATTTGATAATTTCTAAAAATGTGTACTCAAATTATTATAATCCCAGAATCGCGTACGCTCGTACCGGAAAGGTTCCAAAGGCTTTGAGCTTGACTGGAGCAGCGTGGAAGCGGAATCCATTATCGGGCAGGGATTCCAGGTTGCACATATGCTCACAGATCGGGATATTTGCCCGCAGCAATTGCGTGTGGACCGGGCGGGAACCATCATTCGTGTCGTCGATGTTGTACGAGTCGATTCCGACGAAGCTTACACCTGCTTCCACTAAATAAGCTGCTGCTCCGCCCGTGAGGAAGGTGTGACCCTCGAAGTACCCCTCCGTGCGCCAGTGGCGCGCCCAGCCGGTGTGAACGAGGACCGCTTTGCCTTTCAACTCTAAACCGCGAAAAGCATCGGCTGTGATGGCTCGACCCATATCCGTGGCGCGTACCACGATGCCAGGCAGGTTCGCCAGCGACTCGAGCGGAAGTTCCGACAGGTCGATTCCGTCCGCAAAGCGATGGAAGGGACTGTCCACGTAGGTGCCGGTGTTGGCCACCATTTCGATTTTGCCGATGTGGAATTCCGTCCCGCCCGAGTAGTGTTTGCGTGAGTCTTCCCGGCTTAGGTAATCACAGATGATAGGGGCAGGCAGGCCTTTGTAGGTGAGCATGCCATGCTCGACTTCATGACTCAGGTCGATCAGTTTGTGGCGCCTCGTGCCTCCTACTGTTTGATCGCTCGTGTGGCAATATAGGTTGGTGTGTGATCGCTGACCGCTATATGGCTGTTGTAATCCTCGTACAGGCCGATGATGTGGAAGCCTGCATCCGTCTGGCCGCCAAGTTGGTCGGTGAGGGAATGGCTGTGTTCGAGCGCGCTGCCTTCGGCTATCAACTTTGCAGCAACTTCGGGATGATCCGAATCAGCGTAGGGTAGTTTGAACTTGACTTCCAGGATACCCTGATCGGCCTTATCTAGATCGAAAATGTACATAATGGGGTTCATGAAACCGGCCAGCATCGTCCCGCTGTTGCGCAGCACACGATATGCCTCGCGCCACACCGGACGTATTTCGTTGATGAACAGGTTCGAAACGGGGTGGAAAATGAAGTCAAAGGATTCATCTGCGAACACGGAAAGATCGCGCATATCGCCCTCGACAGTTTCCAGGTTGGCCAGCCCTTCGCGTTCGGCCACGAACCTGTCCTTGTCAAGTTGGCGGGGAGAGTTGTCGAACACGGTCACGTTTGCGCCAGCGGCAGCAAGCACGGGTCCCTGTTGACCGCCGCCGCAGGCCAGGCAAAGGGTATCCAACCCCTTTAGCGGAGGGAACCACTCGCGCGGTACCGGCTTTTGTTCCGTCAACAAGATTGAGAATTCTCCTCTACGGGCTTTAGAAATAATTTCAGGGCTGACCGGTTGCGTCCAGGGGATATTCCCCTCATCAGCATATCGGTTCCAGGCATCGCGGTTGTAAGCGCGTATGTCCATTATTCGTCTCCTTTGTGGCCTTGAAATTTTACACCAAGAGGCGCCTTTAAATGCAAACATCCAGAGGTTCCGCTCCTCCGGATGTTTGGTATACCTACGCGGTTTGTTCCGCGGCTGGTATCTCACTTTCTGCTGGCGTGCGCATGCGGTGCAGGATCAAGAAACTGATCGTAGCCAGCGTCCCACAAATGCCACAGGCATACCACAGCCAGTCAGGATTGTAATTGTCCATCAGCAGACCTGCCAAATAAGGGCCGATCATAAAGGGCAGTCCCCAGGCCAAACCATATACAGCGCTATATCTCCCGCGCATATCTTCGGGGGCGAAGTTGATCACTTCGGCATTGGCAATCGGGACGGTGATCATCTCGCCAACGGTAATGATGGCCATGGCGATCATGAACCAGGTGTAGTTGTCGAAGAGGCCGTACATGACGAAGCCAAAGGAGAACAACAAAGTGCCCGCGGCCATCATAAGCATGGCCGGATATTTCTCAAGCTTGTGGGTGATCCAGAATTGGAAGGCCACCACCATGACGGCGTTCAGACTGATCAATGCTCCGTAACCGGCTTCAGGAATGCCCTGTGCATTGCGCAGGTAAACGCCCAATGTCGTGTTCATGTTCATGTAGGTCATCCAGGCCAGTATGGAAGCGAGCATGAATAGGACGAAGGCGCCATCACGAAAGACACGGAAGTAGCCTGTGAAAGATTGGGCCACGGATTCTTGTTCGACACCCGGTTTCAATTCCGGTTTGGTCTCCGGGATAGTAAAGAAGACGATGACAGCCACGATGGTGCTGATGATGGCGTCCGTCACGAACAGAGCCAGGTATGAACGCGCTGCCAGCAGACCGCCGATGGCAGGGCCAATGGCTGCCGAGACGTTGAAAGCCACACGCAGGATGCCGAATCCTTCGGCGCGTTTTTCTTCGGGCAGCAAGTCGCCGACAATGGCGTTGTAGGCGGGTCCGCCTGTATCCGTAAAGATGCCAGAGATCATGGCAATGAGGTAGAAAGCCTCCAGAGAGTTGACAAAGCCCATTGCCAGCGTGCTGAACGCAGAAGTCAATAGACTGAAAATGATCATACTGCGACGACCAATTCGGTCGGTCAGCGCGCCGCCGAGGAAGCTGCCGATAAAACTGGAACCGGCGAACAGGGCAAAGAGGATGCCGACTTCGGTCATGCCTACTTCGAATTTTTTGGTGATGTACAGGGCGAAGAAGGGGAACAGCAAGAAACCGCCCAGTTTGTCGATAAAGGTGACAATTACCAGGGTCCGGAAGGTGCGGGGGTATTCGGCGTAGATTTGTTTCGCTTTTGTGAGTCGGTTTTGCATTTTTACTCCAATAAAGTCAGGAGTCACGCAGTTGATTGAGAAAAACCCGAAAATAAAGGGCGCGGGCGCAGCCCGCGCCCTTTATTTTCAGTATCTTTTCGCGAACTGCATAGGTTCTAAAAATTTGGTCTTCCGGTGTTCAGGTGAAACTGATCATCGGAAGACCCCATCCTGCCTGTTTACAAAACGTGAGGAGAATTGTGTAACAGGTTATCTGGCAACTTTGAAACTTTGATACCAGCGAGGAATGGGGGCGGGGTCGTGATAGCGTCGATGTAGGCGCTCGCCGGTAGACATCATCCACATGCTCAAATCGTGCATCCTGCGTTCGAGCCAATTGAGTTTATGCGGTTTAGTGGTTTGCGCTTCACGCTCCAGCCGGAGTTGTTCCATTTCGCGGCGGAAATCCGCGCGGTGCTCTTCCATGAGGACCTCTAAGTTTGAAAGCCAAAGGGTATTCATCAGATTCTCCTTATTTTCAGGTGAGTTGGTCGACTACGTTCCAAGTAAGAATTTGCGGACAGCTTTGAGAGTTTTCTCAATGCGATCCCTATTGAGGGCATAGGCTTTGGCGCCATTAACTCTCCTTTCTTGTAAATAACCGGTTACAGTCAATTGCGTCAGGTAGCGAGAGACGCTGGGCTGGCTAAGGCCAACGGCTTCGATAATATCTTGGGAGCGCATTTCGTCGTTTTCTGCAATCATTTGCAAGATGCGCAGACGAGTGTCATCAGCCAGTGCGGACATCCTGGCAACGATGTCAGCCCGGTCCAGTTCAGGGATGCGGACGCTGGCATCATCCGGTTGACGTGCGCCGAAGATCACGGCAACACTTTTACCGCAATACATGCGCGTCACATACGGACCGATGTGCGGGTTCGGTATGAAAACAACCTGGTCGGCGTTTCCTAACGTATGCCCCCATTTCTCATCGTCCAGGTCCTGCCCGGTGATATAGCGCGCCATTTCCATGCGGGTCATATTGTCAAGGTTCGCGTTTTGGAATGCTTTGACAGATTCTCGTAAGAGGGGTTCGGTGCGAGCCCATTCCTGTGATAGATGCTCGTTCCAGAACCAGCGTAAATGATCCACGATCAATTTCTGCATGGCGGGTGGGTCGATTACGTATTCAAAGGCTTTCGTTTCCATCTCTACTTCGACCAGGTTCGCGCCAAACCGTTCTGTCAGAAAGGCAACATATGCTTCCGGTGTTTTGAGAATTTCATCCCAGTTAACTTTTGTAGTCCTGGTTTCCTCATCACAAGCGATGCAGATTTCAGCATAAGTGTCAAGCATTTTGTCCCGTAAAGATACAGGTTTACTGTTCTCCAAGTCATCCAGGTAATCGGAGAATGAGGCCCAATTTTTTTCCGGGAGGATGGCATGGAAGAAACCAATGATGACCAGCCTATGCCTGAACAATTCGTCCGCCGTGAGTTTTTCGCGCATCTGTGTCACCCAGGCTCCGGTGCCTGGCATTTCTTCCTCTTTTACGAGTAGCATCATGCTAGCGATAGCATTTTGCACCGGTTCAAGGGAAACGCGATGTCCTTCGCGGACTGGTTGTTCGATGGTGGCTGGCAAGGGCATATTTATTCTCCTGAAACAAAGATTGATTTATTTGTATTATTCATATTATTGAATAATAGTTTGCAGTATACAGATTTATGAATAATTTGTCAAGGGGTTTTTGCAAATTCGTGGAAACGAAAATCCCCGCCGATGCCGGCAGGGATTTGTCTGTTGAGTGGATGGTTTGCCTAAGGCGCTGGCGTACCTTGCGGTGCGGAGCCAACCCAGGTAAAGACCCACTTCTGACTGTCTGCTCCAGCGGATGAATAAATGGGTTGTCCTTGTTCGTCGGTGCCGGTCTGGCGGACGGTACTGACCCACCAGCGGATGACGTGTGCTACATTGTCCTTCGGCCGAAACGTGGTTGGGACGATATACTTTGTATCTGTTACGTAGTCTGTGAGGCGGCGGGCCTGGCCTTCGGTGATGTCTTCAACGATCACACGATAGCTCTCGTTATCGCGCAGCGTGCCAACGGATGACCATTGCAGCGTGACTACATCATTGGCCAGGGTGAAGGCGCCTCCGTCCGCAGGCAGGAGCAGGTTTGGGGCCGGATAGGGAGGCGGTGTGGTTGGTGTTGCAGTAGCCTGTCCCTCAGGAGTAGCGCGCATACAAAGCGGAATTTCTAAAGATTGCCCCAAAAACACGCTGTCTGTGGATAATCCGTTGAATTCTTTTATCGCGCTCATGGAAACAGCGTAATTAAGAGAAATGCTTGATAGTGTGTCGTTTTCTTGCACTGTGTAGAGGACCTTTTCACAGTCTGCAATGGCGGCCTGGTCTGGAGAGAGTGTGTTTGTCGGTAATGGCGCGGGCGTAGGCGTAGGGTAAGGAACTTTGAGCACCTGGCCTATATATAAGTTGTTACAGGAAACGGGCAGGTTGTTCAAAATAATAAGACTGTTGACGGATATACCAAAGTTGAGCGCGATCAGCGAACAGGTATCTCCGGCTGCAACTGTGTAATCAAAAGGTGGAATTTCTGTTGCAGTGGGAACGGGCGTATGCGTTGGAGCCTCGGTTGCTGTTGGCGAGGGGAGAGCAGTCTCGGTTGCGGTTGGAACAATCGTTGGTTCGACCACGCGCCCACCGAGATTCAAGGCGCCATAGACCACGCCTGCGCCAATCAGCAGAATGATCGCCATCAAGCCTAGCGCGGCAGGTAAACCGAGAGTGATTTCCGGCATGCGACTGGCCTGCACAGACTTTTCGACTTTTTTCGCGGCTTTTTGTTCTTCTTTTGCCCTTGCAGCCAATTCTGTGCCGCAAACCAGACAGCGTGTAGCGCTTTCACTCAAGCGCGTGCCACAGGTAGGACACACCTGTGTTTTTTGAGAGGGTACTTCTGAGCTCATACGGGCGGGAATTATACCATCGAACGAGGGTGCGCTTTCACTACGTGCTCTCTACAACTCTTTTTGGCGGTTGGGTGTATTTTTGAGCAGAATGCATTCTAATTCGCAACGGGACGGGCAGGCAACGTAGTAACCAATACTTTGTCTACGCGTCGGGCATCCATGTCTACGACTTCGAAGCGCAGGCCTTCCCACTCGAACTGGTCGGCTGCCCGAGGGATTTTACCCAGCGATGCCATCACAAAGCCGGCCAGGGTTTCGTAATCATCTTCGTTTAGCAATATTCCCAGGTTGAATAATTCCTTGAATTCGTCAATGTCCAGCATGCCGTCCAACAGCCACGAGCCATCCTGCCGCTGGGTGACCTGCGGTTCGCCGGTCTCGATATCGCCAACAATTTCCTCCAGCACATCATTGATGGTTAAAAGGCCGGTTATGCCGCCGAACTCGTCGATCACCAGTATCAGTTCCTTATTGCTTTCCTTGAAGACTTCCAATGCGCGCGAGGCAAAGGTGGTCTCCGGGATGAACAATGCGGGAGAGAGACATTCTTTCAGGTGGATGGGTTCGCCTGCCAGGCTGCGAGTCAACAATTCGCGCGCTTTGACAATGCCCAGCACGTTATCCAGGCTGCCCTGGCAGACCGGGAAACGCGAATACGGCCCCTCGGCTAGCTTTTTCAGGATTTCCTCCGCTGTATCGCGCACATCCAGCCAAAGGATCTCTGTGCGCGGCGTCATCAGGGAGTACACTCGCCGGTCATTCAAGCTGAATACGCCTGCAACCATGTCCAGCTCTGCTTCTTCGAACACCCCGGCCTGGGTACCCTGATTCAGTAATACATGTATCTCTTCTTCAGTCACTGGTGGTTCAGAAGAAGGTTTTGCTCCCAGTAAACGCATAACAAGGCTGGTTGAAGCGCCCAGAAGTCGAACAATGGGGGAGAAGAGCTTTGATAATGACCGCATCGGTCCTGCAACTGTGGAAGCGATTCGCTCCGGGTTTTGTAAGGCAAATCGCTTTGGTGCCAATTCACCAAGAGTGATCGAGAAATAGGTAATTGTCATAACAACCAGCACCAAGCTGATCGTTTCGCTATAAGGAGCCAACCAACTCAGTCGCGCTAGTTGTGGAGCCAAAAATTCCACGATCGTTGCACCTCCCACTGCGCCAGCAAGTACACCAACCAGTGTAATGCCAACTTGCACAGTGGAAAGAAAATTGCTTGGATTGTTTGCTAATTCCAGGGCAACCTTCGCTTTCTCGTTTCCCTCATTTACTAATTGTTGTAAGCGAGCTTTCCGCGAAGATATGATAGCGATCTCTGACATAGCAAAGATACCATTTAGTAAGATTAAAAATAAGATGATGAGTATTTCAAGACCGATTTCTGACATTATCATTCTTTCTTGAGCAAATCTTCAATACTTTTTACTTTGTTGTAGATTATGTAAAGAAAGACCAGCATGGCGACTGGCAAACCGAGACCGATCAAACCGACAAAGCAACTGACTACAACTTCAACTACACCTAAACGCGGATACATAACTTTCTCCTAACCTCGAACTTCGATTCCACTTCCTGCGCGGACTTCGCCGACTACCCAGGCTGGTTGTTCCAATTCTTTAGCGCGTGATTTGAAAGCTGCTAATTTGTCCTTAGGTACACCCAGTAGCAGGCCACCGCTGGTCTGTGGGTCGAAGAGCAGCATCTGTCCCGCTTCGTCAATGGATGGGTCAAAGGTGACATGCGGGCCAAAATATATGCGGTTATCGGATGCGCCACCGGGGAAGGCCCACATTTCAGCGTATTTGCGAGCTCCGCTTACGAATGGAATTTGCGTATAATCAAAATGTAGCGCGACGCTGGACGCATCCGCCATTTCCATGGCATGGCCGAGCAGGCTGAAACCGGTCACATCTGTCGCGGCGGATAAGCCAAATTCAACGGCCAGCAGGCCCGCGGTCCGATTGAGGCGTTTCATCCAGTCCACCACTTCGCGCAAATCGGCCTCGTCCGCCTTGCCCTGTTTGAGTGCGGTGGTAGTACATCCAAAGCCAAGCGGTTTGGTGAGTACCAGCGCATCGCCAGGACGTAAACCGGATTTTGTCAGCATCTTATCCTTTTCGACGAAGCCCAGCACGACCAGCCCGTATTTTGGCTCCTTGTCCTGGATGGTATGGCCTCCGGCAATGACCACGCCCGCTTCCTTGGTTTTCTCCGCGCCGCCGCGCAGGATCTCGCTGGAGATCTCGTTGGGCAGGTCGGGCGGCAGGGCGGCGATGTTGAGCGCCAGGAAGGGCGTGCCGCCCATGGCGTAGATGTCGGAGAGACTGTTGGCCGCCGCAATGGAGCCGTAATCGTATGGGTCATCGACCACCGGGGTAAAGAAGTCGGTGGTGGCGACCAGCGCGCGCTTTTCGTCCAATTGCCAGACGGCAGCGTCATCCGGGCCCGCAAGCCCCACCAGCAGGTCGGAATAATCAGCCGGATTAAAAACATTTTGTACGGGGCGCAAAACTTGCGCCAGCGTTTCCGCGTTTAGCTTGGATGCTCAACCCGCACAAGAGGAAAGGCTTGTCAGTCGGATCTGTTTGCCAGCAGGATATTTTTTAGACATATTTTTGTATCTTTTCAAAAAGAGGGGGAATGTAGGGTGTTGTGGGCGGGCGCAGCCCGCCCACAACACCCTACACCCCGATTTATTGAGATGATACCTATTTTTTCTCTGAAGTCTCTAGATACGAATGTTTCTAAGGAGTCGTGACGTTCGGAACTGGTGTCGAACTGCCCGGTATTGGCAAGATATACGGGTTGTCGCTGGGCACCAGAATGGTATTGATGGTCGGGGCAAGCCGCGTGATGTATTGGTAGGTCAGCAGTTCGGGGTTATCTCGCAGCGATGCGGCAATCAATTCATTGGCTTTTGCCTCGGCCTCTGCGTTGATCAGGCGCGCCTCAGCATCGCCTTTGGCCGCGATAACAATAGCGTCAGCCTGACCTTGCGCTGTCTGGCGGGCCTGTTCTGCTTCCTGTCTCTTTGATTCCACTACAAACTGTGCCTGCAATGCCTGCTGTTCGGCGATCTGTTTTTGTTCCACCGCAACAGCGTATTCCTCGCTGAAATGGATATCGCGCAAGACAAAATCTTCCATGATCAGATCATTCTCAGCCATTTTCAGGGTCAGTTGTTCGGTGATACTAACCTCCAGTTCGCTGCGTTTGGAGCTGACGATCTCTTCTATGCCGTACTGCGAGGCCGCATCGCGGATAACGCCGCGCACTAGCGGCCGCACAAGTTCCTCAGCATAGCGGTCTTGCCAGGTGATATGCAGGTCCACTACGTTGGCAGGATTAATGGCGTAAATCACAGAGGCATCCACAAAGACTTCCTGCCCATCATTGGTGCGGGCGCGGATGGAATCGTCGCC
>CAZLOC010000092.1:0-11580 GCA_964560935.1 uncultured Anaerolineaceae bacterium
GTGGATCTATTGTTCCGTGCAGCGCTGGCGCGCCATAAGCGGAAGAACGAAATGGTCCAAACGGTCTAAGCGATTGCCATGATAAAGGATTGTTTTATCGGCATGCATACTGAACATCACTCGCCTGGATTGATAAAAGCCATGCCACGTAGGGTTGATAGCATCAAATGAAAGCCTACAGCGACAACAGTTCCACCAGCGAGCATGAAAATAATATGCAATAACTGTCCATCACCCTTGATGATGACCTTATCCGGATCGTTGGGGGGATAAACCACGATGACGGACTCTCCTACTTCGTATGCTGGAGGACTGGAAAAATAGGTAGAGACGAATTCAACATTGTGTCCATTCGCAGTTTTGAATTGCACTACAGGGGCATAGGTGCTTCCGTCGCTGTCGTAATTTTCTTGCAGGCCAACAACCACGCCTTGCGCTTCAATGCCCTGTTTTTCGAGTGCACGCTGGTGCATGGTCATCCCTGATCCGACTGCAAAGAAGAGCAGACCAAAAAGGAGGAAAGCGAGCAGCCCAAGCAGTTGCTTGTTGAAAATAGTCTTCATCGCCGCTCAAGAACCACTACAGACTCCTTTGAGAGTTGTTCTACACCTGATTTGTATGCCAAAGCAAAGGCGGCAAACATGATCACCATCATATACATTGAGATGGCAGGCATAATGAGCGGGAGGACGCAGATCAGTACGATCGTCATCATGGCAAATTGGGTGATGAGTATGAGCGCGAAACTGAGGGCATATGAAATGACAAAAGCTAGCAGAAAGCCGCCCCAATTCTTGCGAAAAATCGCCCACCACGCGCGGATGTGAAACCCGGCTGAAATTTCGTTTTTAGCAACCGAATGGATTTCTGCCACAGGGATGAGCAAGCCAACCGCAAGGGAGATGGGCATAAGCATCGCGAAAACTGCCATGGAAAGCAGGGGAAATAACACAGCAATTTGTTCCAGATTTTCGTTTCCACTTTCCAGCAGGAAAGGAAAGGCGAACATGCCAATCATGATAGGGAAGAATAAGATAAAAAACGGCAACGTGTAAACTAGCCGGACTACGAATAACTTTGCACCGTCGAGGAACATTTCCTGCCAGTTTTCCCAGGGTTCCATATTTGGTTTCTCGTCCCGCAGCACCTGCCGTACAATGCGGACCATGTAGCCAGTAATAACCAGTATTGGCAAAATAGGGATAACAAATGCAAGCAGGTAGACCAGCGTGCCGATCAGGAATTGTTTGCGAGCTTCAGCGTCTTTTAAAGGAAAGGTCAGCAGGTGGTTCAAATCAAAGTTAGAAAGCATCTAAATCCTCCTCTTATTTTGTGTTTAAATCCCTTTCACAGGCGCGACAAAGAAGGCAATCGCAATGAAGTGCGCCAGCGCACCCAGGATCACAAAAATGTGCCAGACCTCATGGAACCCGAATTTGCCCGGCCAGAAGTTCATGATCTTGGTGATGTAAACAACTGCGCCGAACGTATATACCACTCCTCCTATGATCAGCCAGGTCAGTGCCCAGGGCGGTAACACACGTAACATTTCTCCGACCGCAGCGATGCACAACCAGCCCATCACGATATAGATCCCGGCGTTCAGCCAGCGCGGCGCATTGATGATAAATATCTTGACCACGATCCCGACCAGCGCCAGCGACCAGATGATTGCCAGCATACCCCATCTCCAAAAGCCGTGGAACATGACCGCGCAGAACGGCGTATACGTTCCGGCGATGAGCAGGTAGATGGCGGAATGGTCCAATTTACGCAGGATTTCCAGCACCTTTGGCCTGGCCTTGACCATGTGATAGGTAGCGCTGGCAGCAAATAACAATACCAGGCTGACGCCGTAAATGGTTAGTGCGACGGCTTTGCTGAGGCTACCCCAGCCGACGATAAGCAGAATGACCAATCCGATAAAGGCCGCAATGGCGGCGAAGAAGTGGGTCAGTCCGTTGACAGGTTCGCGCAGTTTTTTGAGCATGCGTTTATTTTTTCTCCGCAATAACAATCAGCACCAGGCTTGATTTTACTTCAACCTGTTCGATTTTCACCCAAAATCCCACCTCCACAAATGGCTTTTTCAGTCTTTCACTGATGACTTCTACTGGATCGGACGGGGCTTGTCCTGTGACCCGGAATAGCCCAGCCGCATAACGCTCCATGAGTTTTTGCCCGGTAATCCACGCGGCTGGCAGGACGACAAACCTGCCGCCGTTATTCAATACGCGATGCGCCTCCACAAGGGTTTGTATGTTGAAAATGTATTCGGAAGGGAAGCTGGCGACGACAGTGTCAAAGGTCCCGGATGGGAAGGGCAGGGATTGCGCCAGCCCTCGAGTTATTTTGATTTGCGTGTAACCAGCTCGTTTCAAGCGATCCTTAGCGAGAGAACCCATTTGCCGGGATTCGTCTAACCCAACGGCGAGCAGGTTCAGGTCCAGTAAGAGTCGCTGCAGATGCCCGGGGCCATGACCGAGTTCCAGCACACGTGTCCCCTGGATGAACGGGAGTACGCTCGCAACCCAGTCTTTCCAGCGCCTCAAGGAAACCGTCCAGGCAACGAAGTCATAGCTCCATGCGAAGGGGTGGTAGAGCAACTTAAAAAAGAACTGCATGAAACGCTGGATGATGCCCATTGTAATGATTACAGATAACAAAACAAGGGTTTGACGATGGTCAAACCCTTGTCAACTGTGTGCCATAACTCAGGCAGCTTCGATTTCGCCGCCTTTTTTGCGGCTGGCAGCTTTCTTGACGCTTTCGACTGCTTCATGCCCCTTGGCCTTGGCAGTCGTTATAACCTCCTGACCACGCTCTTTGAGTTGCTTGGCCAGTTCATCGGCGCGGGTGCGGGCTTCAGCAGCAGCAGCTTCAGCTTTGGCAAGTGCTTCTTCCGCAGTGACCTGTGCCTTGTCGCGCAGTTCAATGCTTTTATCCTTGATCAGGGCGCGAGTCTCCTCGCCGGACTGTGGAGCCATCAGCAAGGCCACTACTGCGCCGGTGAGACCACCGACCAGGAAACCTACCAAGAACGCTCCAAATTCATCACGATCAGACATATTATTTATCTCCTTTCCTTGGGATAATCACTTTTTCTTTACGCCTAGTAATTCTAACATACGTTGCATGCCGGCCAGATAGCCATTGAGCTTGATGACCGGTTCGACTACATTCTCACCCAGAAACTCGGCTGTACCGCGCAGATGGTTGACCGTCTCGTTGGTGGCATCCAAGATCGGACGGACTTCGTTCTGGAGCAGGTTGATCAGGCTGGCGAACTGTACGATCAAAATGATGAGCGCTACGCCAATCAACAAGGACTCAAGCGCCATGAAAATGATGAAGATGTCGCGGATTTTTTCGGTAGGTGTATTGGGCTGCAGCAGACCGATGACAGCAGCAACGATACCCGCGATCAAAACGATCAGGAAAATGACAACAGTGACAACAATGATGCGCTGTCGTTGTTCGGCTTCGCGGGTAGCCGCTTCTTCTAATGCCGTTGGTTCAGGAGTTTCGGGAGTTGGAGTTGTCATAAGTTAATTATAGCATGATAGAGGGGGAGATGTACTATGATCGCGTATATCTCGGTTTATTTTCCCTTCTCCCTGGCTCGTTCCATAAATGGATTTTTCTCCACAATAAAGCGGATGTGGCTGGCTTCCCCGATCTGTTCGACTTCGTCCCAGGCCTGGATGCGGAAACTGAGCTTGCGTCCCTGTACTTTGACCAGTTCTGCGTGGGCGCGGACCTGCATCCCGACCGGCGTGGCAGCTAGATGGGTTATGTCGATATGACCGCCAACTGTGGTCTGGCCAACTGGTAGATGACCTTCTAAAGCGCGGACAGCGGCATTTTCCATCAATGCTACCAGTGCAGGGGTGGCGTAGACTGCAATCGTCCCGCTGCCCAGATGCGTAGCGGTCTCGGCTTCGCTGACGGTTGTCTCCACCTCAGCGCTCAAGCCAGGTTCAAGCGAGGGGAAAGGATTGCTCTCGCTCATGGGGTGGGGGTAGCAGTCGGTGTGAGCGAGGGTGTTAAGGTAGGTGTGGGTGGTGGATAGTAGGTTTGCAAACCGGAGATATCATAACCCGGCTCGATCTGTAGATCCTTGGCCTGCACCCAGCATGGATCGCGATAGATTGGATTGCGCACGATCCACCAATCAGGGATGCTGCCCTGGCCAAGCAATTCTACGCGTTCCCCTTCTTTTAGTGCGCTGACAACATCGTATTGCGCACCTGGTCCTACCCAGCATAAGGTTGTACGCAGCACCAGCGGATTTTCCGGCGTGGGTGTCGTGGATGGGAGAGGAGTTTCGGTGGGAAGCGGGGTGTCTGTAAATGGCGCAAGTGCCAGATCGGGCGTGGACGTTTCGAGGGGCGGTTGAACCGGATTCTCAGGTTGTGTGTCCGGCGTGGGGGTGTTGGTAGTGCTGGGTAGATTGCAGGCCGTAAACAGCAGACACAGGGCGAGGAAAGCAGGAACGATACGGAATGACATAAATCTCTTCCTCGGGAATGCTTTGGGATTGTGGGAACTTCTAAAGCTAATTCGATTTGATTGCTTGGGGCGATATTTGGGCCAACACACACGCTTTGCCACGGGTTGTTACATCTGCGGGGACAACGGTTATGTGATGTGGTTGCTATTCCGGTTTAGTGTAGCTTTTAAGACGATCGCGAATTTGATCGAGCAGGAGTTGTATCTCATCCCGTTCTTTAATTGCCTGTTGCAGCGTGGTCTCGAAGGTTGGCTTCTCTGCATCTGAAAGGGTTTCCAACAGATGCAGGTCGCGAGCGATTTGTGTTACCTTCTGATGAAATTTTATTTCTAGCCGTTTGCGATACCCTTCGTAAAACTCGAATTCATCGAGTAATTCATGCGTGGCGTGCCTGCCCTGTGAAAGGAGTTCCTCGATCACAGGCAGGAATTCCGCGAAGTTCACCGGTTTTTCGATAAAACGGGTTACACCGATGGAGAGTGCAAAATCTTTGTCTTCCTTGGCAACGTAAGTTGCGGAGAGGAAGATTACCGGTATATCACGAGTGTCTGGGTTTAAACGTAAGTGATGCACGAGATTGAACCCGTCCATCCTGGGCATCAGGATATCGGCGATAACCAATGCCGGGCGTTCCTTCTGGATGGCCTCCAGCGCTTCCTGACCATCGCGGGCTGTTACCACGCGATAGCCTTTGAATTGCAAGGTTGCATCCAATAACTTCAAGATATCGGGAATATCATCGACAACGAGCAAATAACCCTGCTTGGTACTCATGTTCATATTCTAACCCGTAATTCCACTTTAGGGAATGATAAGTTGGTTTTTTGCGAGAGATTACCCACCTGCAATTTTGACCCTATAGCCCAGTTCCTCCAATGTTTCTGCGATTATCTTACGATGTTCGCCCTGAATCTCGATCAGGCCATCGTTCACGGTCCCGCCGCTGCCGCAGGCCTGCTTCAAGCGCTTCGACAGGGACTTTAGATCTGCTTTCGAAAGGATCAGATTCTTCACCAGCGTGACAGTCTTACCGCCGCGCCCCTTCGTTTCGCGATGCAGATAAGCGGTCTGCTGACTGGGAGGCAGGGACTTCACGCGAGCGGGTTGAGGCCTTTGCTTGCGCAGGTCTCCATGCTCGGAAGACCAGATAGTATGGTAGTCATTTTTTGGCATGGGGGAAGGATACAGGAAAAGGAGGGAGATGACAAGAGCATGCAATTTCTACAGACTACTTGTATCAGGAATGGAAATTTGATATACTGAGACTACCGACCGTTCGGTAGGGAGAACCTATGACCAGAGACGCCATCCTCGACGCCGCCGCGCAGGTATTCCGCCAGAAGGGCTTCCATGGCTCTTCCATGGCAGACATTGCCGAAGCTGTAAAGCTACAAAAAGCCAGCCTTTATCATCATGTGTCCGGCAAACAGGAGATCTTGCTTGCCTTACTCGATCGCGCACTAGAGATGCTCTTCGAGCAAATCGATGTAATAGCGAAACAGCCGTTGCCTGCCGATGAAAAACTGCGCCAGATGATACAGGTCTATTTGCGTTTGCTGGCCGAGAACGGGGATCTTTCGGCAGTTTTGCTGTTCGAGCATCGCTCGCTGGAACCTTCTCAGCACGCGCGTCATATTCCAAACCGTGACCGTTTCGAGGCTCTGTGGCGGGAGGCGCTTGACGATGGCGTGCGGACGGGGCTTTTTGTTTGCTCTGACACAGCGCTGACTGTCCGTGCCCTGATGGGTATTCTGAATTGGACCCTGACCTGGTACCGCCCGGAGGGGGCCCTAACCATCGAGCAGATCGCTGATCAATACTCCAATCTGCTGCTGAATGGCTTGATGAAATAGCAAAGGATATGATCCAGCCCCCTGTCTTCGCTACCTTCGAAAGCTCCTCCGGTGCGCGCATCCAGCGCCTGCCTGTCGAGGCCTTTCCAAACCTGTGGGCCAACCTGTACCTGATCCACAGTGGCGACACCCTGGCCTTGATCGACAGCGGTTCAGGCAATGACAAGTCTAACGAGGACCTTCAGCGCGGCTTTGCGATGGCAGGCTATCGTTTTTCTGACCTGACCCATATCCTGCTCACGCACGGTCACATTGACCATTACGGCGGCCTTTCTTTCTTGCGTGAACGTACCCAGGCCCAGATTGGCTTGCACGAACTTGACTTGCAGACCGTCTCCCATCACGAGGCCCGTTTGGCGGTCATGAGCCACCGCCTGGATGATTTCCTGGTCGGGGCCGGCATTCCTTCCGAGCGGCGCGCCGAATTGTTGAACATGTACCGCTTCACCAAAGCGCTCTACCGCTCCGTCCCGGTTGACTTCACTTACGAAGCCTGTGAAATGCAGGTTGGCCCGTTTGAAATCGTACATACTCCCGGACACTGTCCCGGACACGTTGTCATTAAACTGGATGAGGTTGTCTTTTGCGGCGACCTGGTTTTGGAACATATCACTCCGCATCAATCGCCTGAGGAACTGACTCCGTTTATGGGCGTGCGCCACTACCTGGAATCGCTGTCCGTTATGGAGCGTTGGGCGAGCGATGCAAGCCTGGTTCTCAACGGGCATGACGAACCCATCAACGAACTGCTGCTGTGCATAGCTAACACGCGCCAGCACCTGTCCCGGCGCATAGACCAGACCCTGGCGGCGGCTTCGGAGCCGTGCACAGTAGCCGGGATCACCGAACAGGTCTATGGCGCGCTGGGTGGTTACAATGCCCTGCTGGTCATCGAGAAGATCGGCGCGTATGTCGAATTTCTCTACCAGCGCGGCCTGCTTGAAATCACCAATTTCGAAGACCTGGAACACGGAAAGGAGCCTGTCCCGATTTGCTATCGTCGTTTGGATGGAATAGGTAGCTCGATGTTTATATCGCGAGCCAATGGAGTAGCGACATAAATGTCGCACCACAAAATTAGTGTTTTGTAGATATTAAATCTACCAAAGGAGAGGGCTTATGTATTCGTTTGAACCCAATGAAGAGCAACAAATGCTGCTCGAAGCGGTTGGGCGTTTCGCCGAAAACGACCTGCGCCCAGCCGGGCACGATGCTGAGGAAGAAGGCATCCTGCCGGAAAAGGTCGTCAGCAAGGGCTGGGAGTTGGGCGTCTTGCAGGCATCTGTCCCTGAAGCTTACGGCGGATTTGGGGAACGTTCGGCTGTAACCGGCGTGCTGGCCGCGGAAGAGATGGCTTTCGGCGACCTGGCGGGAACGCTGGCGGTCAATGTCCCGTCGCTGTTTGTGATGCCGATTCTGCTGGTTGGCTCGGAGGAACAGAAGAAGGATTATATTCCCCCGGTCATCGAGATGGACTGGCAGCCTTACACCGCCGCGTTGATCGAGTACGCGCTCGATTTCGATCCGCTCGATCTCAAGACCATGGCCAAAGCCGAAGGCGACAGCTACGTATTGACCGGTGAAAAGGCCTTTGTGCCATTTGCTAAAGAGGCCGAAGCCATGCTGGTCTACGCTAATCTGGACGGAAACACGCAGGGATTCATCGTCCCGAAAACGGCAGCAGGCCTCGAGGTCCGGAATGAAGCGGAGAAGCTGATGAGCCTGAATGCGTTGCCGACTTACCGCGTCAAACTGGAGGGGGTGAAAGTCCCCAAGGCCAACCGCCTGGGCGGAGAAGCGGGACATGACTTCCAGCCTATATTGGCTGCCATGCGCCTGGCGCTGGCTTCCATGGCGATTGGGGTAGCCCGGGCGGCTTTCGAGTACAGCCGCGATTATGCCAAGGAGCGCGAAGTCTTTGGCGTCAAAGTGGCGCAAAAACAGGCTATCGCGTTCATGCTGGCTGAGATGGCGACCGAGATCGAGGCCATCCGCATTTTGACCTGGGAAGCAGCCTGGAAATTGGATGTGGGCAAGGAAGATGCCTTCAAGGATGCCTACCTGGCGGCCACGGGCGCAGCCGATATGGCCATGATGGTTACGGACCGGGCGGTGCAGATTTTGGGCGGTTATGGTTACATCCGCGAGTATCCGGTTGAGATGTGGATGCGCAACGGGCGCGGATTTGCCATGCTGATTGGCCTGGCGATCCTATAGGCGGAGGTGCGAGATGAGTATTGAATTTGAAACCCCCAAACCGATTGCGCAACAGCAATTCGTGCTGAAAACGGTGGCTGAGGAGATGATGCGCTCGGTCTCGCGCGAGATGGATGAGAACGAGCATGCCATTCCCTACGGCTACATCGAGTTCATGCACGCGGCAATGAAAGCGACTGGCGCCGGTTCGCTGGCCCCAAAAGCCGAAAAGAAGGAAGAGGACCCCAACAAACCCAAGCGCCCGCCGATCGGTTACCAGTTGCTGGCGCATATGCTGGAGATGCTCTCCTGGGGTGACGTGGGCATGTACCTGGTCACGCCGGGGGGCGGGCTGGGTGCAGCAGCGGTCGAATCTGCCGCCTCTCCTGAGCAGAAGCAGAAATTCCTTGCGCGCTTTGGTGAAGAAAAACCGACCTTCGCAGCCATGTGCATGACCGAATCTGGCGCCGGCTCCGACACCTCGGCCATCAAAACGACAGCCGTGCTTGACGAAAAGACCAACGAATGGGTCATCAACGGTGAGAAGATCTTTGTTACTGCCGGGCACAAGTCTATGGTGGCGGATGAATGCTTCGGCAAAGGCTTTATCGTGGTCTGGGCTTCGATTGACCCAGCTGCAGGACGGGCGGGAATGCGCGGCTTTGTCATCGAGCAGGGGACACCCGGGGCAACGGTGACCAAGCTGGAACACAAGATGGGCATCCGCGCCAGCGATACAGCGGCGATTTCACTGGTAGACGTGCGCGTGCCCTTCGACCACGTACTGGGTAGTCCAACCGTTGAAAGGGAGACCGAAAAGGGCTTCAAGAAAGCCATGGCGACCTTCGATGCCACTCGTCCGCTGGTGGCGGCGACCGGCATCGGCGTGGCGCGCGCCGCGTTGGAGTTTGTCAAGGAGAAGCTGTCCGAGAACGGCATCGAGATCCGTTATGGGCTGCCGCGCAACAAACTGACCAGCATCGAACGCGACGTGATCGATATGGAGATCATGCTTCGCTCCGGCTGGTTGATGATCATCAAGGCGGTCTGGATGGCGGATAACAAGAAGCCGAACGCGCTGGAGTCATCCATGAGCAAGGTCAAGGCCGGCGATGTGACCACCAGAGTCACGCAAAAAGCGGTCGAGTTGATGGGGCCGCTGGGCTACAGCCGCGAGTTTCTGCTGGAGAAATGGTTCCGCGATGCCAAGATCACCGACATCTACGAGGGTACAGGGCAGATCAACCGCCTCGTCGTCGCGCGGCAGATTTTAGGTTACAGTGGCCGCGATTTGCGCTAGAGGGTTTTCCCTCATCCCTCGCCCCTCTACCCTTTCGGGCACACGTCCCTGAGGGAGAGGGGTTGGGGTGAGGGTAAAAAGGAGGATCAAATGAAATATCACGTTCACAAAGCCGTCGTTATCGGCGCGGGGACCATGGGCGCGTCGTTGGCAGCCCATTTTGCCAATGCCGGCATCCCGGTCACCTTGCTGGACATTGTCCCGAAGGACGCGCCGGAGGGTGACAAAAAAGCGCGCAACAAGATCGTGCAATCTGGCTGGCAAGCCTGCCTGAAAGGCAAGCCTGCCAATATCATGTCTTTGGACTTGCAGACTCTTGTTGCGCTCGGCAACCTGGAAGATGACTTCGAGGTCATTGGCGAAGCCGACCTGGTAATCGAGGCCATCGTCGAGAACTTGAAGATCAAACAGGGCTTGATGGAGCGCATCGACAAAGTCCGCAAGGATACCGGAATTATCGCGACAAACACGTCCGGCATCCCGGTCAAGGATATTGCGGCTGGCATGTCGGATGGTTTCAAGCAGCACTTCCTGGGGATGCACTTCTTCAATCCGCCGCGCTACTTGAAATTGCTGGAGGTCATCCCGACCAGCGATACGCTGCCTGAAGTGGTCGAGTTCATCCGTCACTTTGGTGAGTTCCGCCTGGGGAAGGGCATCGTGCTGTGCAAGGACACGCCCAACTTCATCGGCAACCGCCTGGCCTTTGGCACGGGGGCCTTCGGCCTGCACTACATCCTCGAAAACGGATACACCGTGGATGAAGTGGATGCTATCACCGGCCCGTTGATCGGGCGCCCGAAAACCGCTACCTTTCGCCTGATCGACCTGGTCGGCATCGATGTCTGGCAGCACGTCGGCAAGAACCTGGCTCCAGCCATCCCGCATGACAAGCTAGGACAGCAGTATTTGGCTTCTGAAAAACCGGCCAAGTTGATTGCCACTTTGGTCGAGCGCGGCTGGCTGGGTAACAAAACGAAAGTCGGTTTTTACAAGCAGGATCGCGATCCGGATGGCAAGAAGGTTTTCCTGTCGCTGGATTTGAACACGTTGGAGCATATGCCTTCCGAGAAGCCGCGTTTCGATTCGACGGGCAAGGCCAAGAAGAGTGAGGATGGCCTGGCTTCCAGACTCAAGGTGATGCTCGACGAAGAGGATAAAGCGGCTAAACTTGTCCAAGCGTTGACCTACCAGGCGTTCCAGTACGCCTCCACGATCATCCCCGAAGTGGCCGACACGCCCAAACCGCTGGATGATGCCACACGCTGGGGCTTTATGCACGAAGCCGGTCCTTTCGAGACCTGGGACATGCTGGGCGTCAAGGACACGCTCGAAGCGATGAAAGCCGAGGGCTATGCGCCTGCCGATTGGGTCGAAGCAATGCTCAAGTCCGGGAAAGAGACGTTCTACCAGTACGATAACGGGACCAAGGTCGGTGTCTATGATGTCACCAAGGTGGACTACGTCCGTATCGAACGGACCCCGGGCCTGGTCCTGCTCAAGGAGCAGACCGAAATCTCGAAGAACGCCGGCGCAACCCTGTACGATATGGGCGACGGCGTGGCCTGTGTCGAGTTCCACACCAAGATGAACGCGTTGGACGACGACATCTTCGAAATCGTCAACGAGGGACTTGACCGCACAGAAACCGAGTTCGAAGGCCTGGTCATCGGCAGTGAAGCCGATAACTTCAGCGCGGGCGCGAACCTGTTTATGGT
>CAZLOC010000093.1:0-11503 GCA_964560935.1 uncultured Anaerolineaceae bacterium
TCAAGCCTCTGTCCAATCCAAGTTGTGAAAGAACGAGGCTTGCTCATAATAGGGCGAACCCATTCGAAATTCAACGGCTCAATTTTCAATTTTATGATTTTCGCTAGTATTCGGCGATTCAAAACAATTCTCTCCTTTATGTCATTCTGCCTGCACCGCCGTTCGTTGCGCGAAGACGCAGTGCGCACGTCGTCTCGATGTCCTTTGGGAAGACGTTGGCATTTTCCAAGAACGTCGATTGTTATCGGGCTGCCGCAACCTGGGAAGACAATTACTATAACCTTGTCAAGCCTCACAACAGCCTGCGCCTGCGAGTTTATGATCGCCCAGGTCACAAATCGAAACCGCGAGCACCTGCCATGGCTGCTTACCTGACCGATCATGTTTGGACTGTTAAAGAACTGCTGACTTCCATCCCTTTGAGATGCTAACTGCTCCAATAAGGGAGACTACCCAAGCAGAAGCTAGATGAAAATTGTGAAGGGAGCACATCTTATTACTTTAGATAGGGGAAAATATGCCCAACCCTCAATCAAGTGGACTTGACTACGCCATTGTGGTAAGTGGCTCGATTTGCTCATTTTGATCTAGGGAAAGTTGCAGTTGGTGCAAAACTGCCAGACTGTTTAGCAAACTGTTAAATCCTATTTCACCACAAACCGGACTTTTCCTTCACTCTCATTCTCCGCTCGGTCGCGTGCCAGCACCAGTAAGCGATGTTCGCCGCGCCGCGCGTTCAAGGTCAGCGCGAAGGGGGCGTCTTCCAGCGAGCCGACCAGTTCCCCGTCCACGTAAAATTCCACAACTGACAAAGATAGATTATCCCCGCCCTCGCCCGAACCGAGTGTAGCGCGGGCTTTTCTAATCGAAACTCTCTCTACTCAGTCCCCAGACTTCCGGGTTAGCCAGGTGCGCCGGGCGGTGTCCGTCCATCCAGGCGATCACGTCGTCTATGATCATTTGGGAATGACGTTCTTTCACTTCGCGGGTAGCTCCAGCCAGGTGTGGGGTGAGTGTCACATTCTCCAAGGTTAACAGGGGATGATTGGCTGGCAAAGGTTCGGACCAAAACACGTCCAATGCTGCACCAGCAATGCGCCTCTCCTGCAACGCCTTGATTAGCGCTGCTTGGTCGATTACCACTGCACGCGAAATGCTAATCAAATAAGCACCGGTCTTCATCAGGCCCAATTCCCGCTCACCCAGCATCCCCCGGGTTTCACTGGTCACATTAGCATGCACCGAGACGAAATCTGCCTGTCGCAGCACGGTATCCAGGTCTACCAGTTGGACATGGAGGGCTTCTGCCTCGGCCGGGCTGGTATGAGGGGAGTAGGAGAGCACGCGCATATCAAAAGCCTGGGCAAGTTGCGCTACTCTGCTTCCAATGCTCCCCAAACCAATAATCCCTAAATAGCGTCCGGCCAGTTCAATCCCTTGAAAATCCTTGAAAGGGCTTTCGCCATCTAGGTTCCAGGTCACATCCCCAGAGCAATCAGTAGCGTAAAAATCTGTGACAGGCGTGCCCAAATAGCGTCCGCGGCGCAAAGCATGGTGGGCACGGGCGATGCGATGCGCTTCTGCTAACATTAGACCAAGTGTAAATTCGGCCGCAGTTTGTGTGTTGCGTCCAGGAGCGTGCAGCACCGGGATGCGCCGCGCCGTAGCAGCGGCGAGATCGACATTGACCGGGGTCGAACGCGTGCAGCCAATCAACTGCAGCCGCGGTAGCGCCTGAATTACTCGTTCCAGCAAGGCTTCATAACCTACCAATAAGATTTCCGCCTCGGCAGCTGCCCGAACCAGTTCTTCAGGGATCAGGCGCACACCGGTGTATCCCCAGCCTCCCTGTCGAACCTGGCAACGGTGGGCCAAACGGTCAAGTTGAGCAGGGCTAAGATCGCTGGTGACAAATGCTGTGAGTGCCATGCTTTAACTGCCTTCTGCCACCAATCTTTGAGCAGTACCCACATCGGTAATCAGAGTATTAATGAGACGCCCGCGTACTCCACCCAGGATGGCATAAAACTTGTCATTGCCGCCAGCCACACCCACTACCCGATCCATCTGGCGATAATTCTCTGCGCTGGCGCCAATCAAGCGTTGCTCAATCTCGGAGGGCAGCACATTTCCACCTACATCATAAAAATGCAAGCCAATATCCCCAACTGCGCCGCGATCCAGGATTGGCTGGACTTCCTTCCAGGTGAGGATGCGTTCATCACGCATCAGCAAAGACTCGCGATTCAGGGCACCGATGCCGACGAAAGCTAGGTTTACCTGGTTGATCTGCTCCAAAGCCTGGGCAACATAAGGTTCAGACCGCAGCAATTGCGCCAGTTCCACCGTTTTGACAATGCCCGGTGCAGGGATGAGTTGCAAGTTGGCTTCCAGCATCATCGCCAGGCGGCGCACCAGATCAGTGGCATGGGCCTCGGAATCCGGCTCACCTAAACCACCCGCCAACTGCGTCACTGCTACGCCCTTACTCTTCTCTGGCGTCAGGTTATCGACCATCGAGGCCAGGGTCAGCCCCCAAGTCAGTCCAATCTTGTCGCCATCCTGGATGATGCGGCGGAAGTAGCCTGCTGCCGCTGCGCCTAACTCACGGGCGGTCTGGACATAGGAATCTGGTTGGACCACTTCAACTACAAGCACGTCCAAAAGGTTGTAATGCTGCTCTACTTGGTGCTCCAGATCTGTATAGTTGCTGGGGAACTCGGCCACAGTGATTTTCACTAATCCTGCATTCCGGGCCTCTTGTAATAAGCGTGAGACTTTGGGCCGTGAAAGGCGCAATTTCTTGGCAATTTCATCCTGAGTCAGTTCATTTTCATAATATAACTGGGCTGCTTTGAGCGCGACCCGCAGGTTTTCGTTCATTTTAGGGATTGCCTCCGTAAGCATTCAACTGCCGAACCCGGTAATACGCTTCCTCCCAGCGATCGTTCGAATGAGGTTCAAAAATCTGCGTTTCAAAGGAGCGCCGCATCACTTGGCGCAAATCGTCCAATGAGGACAAGTAGCCCAATCCCATCGCCTGCACCAGTAAGTTACCGGCAACGGTTGCTTCGACAGGCCCGGCAATGACCGGCCGGCGGGTGACATCGGCAGTGAGTTGGTTGAGTAGGCTATTGCGTGAACCGCCGCCGATGATGTGAATCACTTGAACAGGCCAGCCCAAGAGCGCTTCCAGCCCTTCTAGAGTCAGGCGGTATTCCAAAGCCAGGCTTTCGAGGATACTACGCACGATCTCGCCCACGGTTTGCGGCACGGGCTGGCCGGTACTCTGGCAATAAGCCTGGATGCGTTCCGGTACCTCACCTGGGGCCATAAATTCCTGAGCGCCTACGGCCAGGAGAGCCCCAAAAGATGGGGCCGCGGCTGCCAGGCTGGTAAGCTCGGCATATGTATAAACCAGGCCGCGGCGGGCCCATTCGCTGCGGCATTGCTGTAACAGCCACATGCCTGGGGTAATTTTCAAGAGGCGCACCCGTCCACCCACTCCGCCTTCATTAGCCAGGTTGGCAGCCAGAGTTGCTGCATTGATCAGAGGTTGCTCTAGCTCGACTCCAACTAGCGACCAGGTCCCTGAGCTGATATACATGAAATGCGGTTCGCTCACCGGGATTGCTGCCACAGCACTACCGGTATCGTGGCAGGCCGGGGCAATCACCGGAATCGGCTTGCACCCGATTTGATATGCCAACCAAAGCTGTAGGTGTCCGAGCAGGCTGCCGGCTGTTACGACTGGCTGGAAGATATGTGTGGGTAGTCCTAGGCGCTGGAGCAAATCAGTCGCCCACGTAAGTTTATAGGGGTTAAAGCATTGCGAGGTGCTGGCGATGGTAGATTCAGTGGCTTTTTGTCCACTCAGCCAGAAATGGAATAAATCTGGTAGCATCAGTAGCGAATGAGCGGCTTGCAAGTTGGGGTTCTCCGCCTGCTTCAACGCCACCAACTGAAACAAGGTGTTGAACTCGATCAACTGGTTGCCAGTCTGGGCATAAATCTCTTCCTGCGGCACACACTCTAATGCTGTGGCCAGGGCGTTATGCGTATGAGGATCACGATAGTGAAAGGGGTTGCCCAGAAGGCGATCTTGTCTGTCCAGTAATGCAAAATCCACTCCCCAGGTATCTACACCCAGGCTTGCCAAGCCAGTTTCGGTTTGAGCATTAGCCTTCTGCAGGCCAGTTTGCAATTCCATCCACAGGCGCAGCACATCGCTGTACAGATGCTCGTTTACACGCACTGGACTGTTGGGAAAACGATAAATTTCCTCCAGCTCCAAGCGTTCGCCGTCGAAATGGCCGACCATCGTCCTCCCGCTTTCGGCGCCTAGGTCAAAGGCTAAAAGATGTAAAGCTGCTCTGGTTTGCACCAACCGCCGCCTTATTCGAGCGCTTTACGATAAAGTGGCTGCAACTGCGGGTAAAGCTCTAAGAACAACGCATACTGTTTCTCGTACACCGGTACACCTTCCGGGTAGTGAACTACCTGTTCAATGGCTACCATACGCTCCACCGACTGTTGGTAGGAACTCACCAGCCCCAGCGCCTTTCCGCAGAGCAAGATATTTCCAAGGTTGGCTGTATCAGGCATGTTTACGGTGGAGATTGGTTTCTTCAAGATTCTCCCCAGGGTCTGCAGCCAAACAGGGCTTTTGAGGCCCCCTCCAACGGCGCGTATTTCGTCAATCTGGATCCCCAGCGCCTCGATCGTTTCGATATTGTTGCGCAAAGCAAAGGAAACGCCTTCCATGATCGCCTTGATCATGTGAGCCTTCCCCGTCGCCAGGTTCAGGCCAAAGAAGACGCCGCGTGCCGATGAGTCCCAATACGGCGTGCGTTCACCATTCAAGTAAGGCAGAAAAATCACGCCATCGCTGCCATCGGGAACCTGGGTTATGGCCTGATTGTAGCGATTGAAGATATCGCCCGAACCGGACTGGGGAGCATCTTGAGGTTCGAAGGCATTCTTGAACCATTGCAGCGATTCGCCTGCGGTTTGGGTGATGCCCAGAGTGACCCAATGTTCGGGCAGACAGTAATGCCAGCAAAGGGTGCGCCCGGCAGGGTCTAACAACGGGCGATCCGAACAGACCGAAACCACTCCGGCGGTACCAATGATCAATGTTACCTGACCCGAACGCACCATTCCCGCCCCCAGAGCTGAGGCGGAATTGTCGGAACTGCCGTTGACCACCGGTATGCCTTGCTTGAGGCCAGTTTCCTGCGAAACCTGACGTGTGGTCGAACCGATGATTTTATCCGAAGGGCCGACGGGAGGAAACAAGTCCAGCGAGATGCCAAAATAATCAAAAGCTGCTGTCGACCAGCGTTCGTTACGCACATCAAAAAGCAGCGTGCCACTGGCCTCGGCAAAATCAGTGGCTTTGACACCTGTCAGCCGGTATTTAAGATAATCTTTGGCTACCAGGATCGAGCGCGTTTGACGCCAGACCTCGGGTTCATTTTCCTGCACCCATTTCACCTGTAACGCGGTGTAAGTGGTGGATGGGTAGTTGGTCGTCTCTTGATAGAGCATTTCCCGGCTGATGGGGTCGCCTTGAATACGCGTCACGATGTCGCTCGACCGCTGGTCCATCCAGGTGATAGCCGGTCGCAATACGCGATCATTTTGATCTAGGTACACCTGGGTATGCATCTGCCCGCATAGGCCAATTCCCACAATGCGGCTGAACGACTCTGGATAGGCTACCCGCAGGCGCTGGATGACTGACACAAATCCTTGCCACCAAGCTTCAGGATCTTGTTCCACATAACCCGTTTGTGGGGTTAGCAAAGGATATTCACAGGATTGCGAGCCGGTCAGGGTACCATCTTCTGCAAAGAGGCTGACCTTCAGTCCGGTTGTCCCAAGGTCAATGCCCAGCAAATAGTTCATACGCTCCGCCTTTTCTCTTGCAAGCGATCGATAATGGATTGGATTACCATCACAACGATCAGCACCGTGCCCCACAGCGCCACAGTCAAGAAGGTGTTCACGCCCATCAGGTTTAGCCCGCTGGAGATGATCTGTAAAATGATCAGCGCCAGCACCAAGCCCGAAACGCGGCCAAAGCCGCCCGCCGCCGACACGCCGCCTAAAACCGACACCAGTACGGTGAGCAATAGGTACGACTCGCCATAATCCGCTTTGGCCGAGTTAAAGCGCGAGATCATGATCACCGCCGCAATGCCGGAGTAGAGTCCCGAGATCAAATAGGTGCGCATCAAAACTTGCGGGTTGTTGACCCCAGAATAGAAACACGCTGTGGGGTTGGAGCCAAGCAGGTAAATCCTGGCGCCTAGCGGGGTGTGCCGTAAAATAACGCTCAAGATGACGACCCCGACAGCAAAGATCAAAATGGGCGCTGGCAAGCCAAAGATAGAACTGTTACCAATCGCCAACATGGCAGGTGGAAACCCCGAAATGACGTAGCCCTTCGTGATTGCCAGCGCCATCCCACTCACCAGAATCATGGTTCCCAGGGTCGCCAGGATGGGTGAGATTTCCAGGTACGCCACCAAGAAGCCATTCAAAAGCCCAATCAGAGCCGAAACAAATAGCCCCGCCAGGATAGCCAGCACAACCAGACCGATGCCGCCTGGTCCGGTGGCTTCGGGGGAAATTGTTTGGGTCAGGATGATCGCCATCACGATGCCCGATAAATTGGCCGAGGCGATGATTGACAGGTTGATCCCGGCAGTTAGCATGGTGATCATCATCGCCATGGATAGAATGCCCAGTTCTGGCAGTTGGAAGGCCATGGATTGAAAGTTCCCCAGGTGCATGAAGTCAGAGCCATTTAGCAGCCACATCATGCCAATTACACCCGCCAGGATAGCCGATAAAACCAGGAATTCGGTATATTTGCGTTCCATACTCACCTCCCGCACTATTCGACTTCGATAATCACCCGCCGGCGGGTGGAGACTTTGTGGCGATAGGCGCTGGCGCCAACGCTGATAAGGATCACCGTACCGATGACCACCTTATACCAATAAGAAGGCACATGCATCAGCGTCAATCCATTGCCCATGATGGCAATCAACGCCACTCCTAAGACGGCGCCCAGGACGCTGCCGGTGCCCCCGGTCAGGCTAGCCCCACCCAGGACCACCGCCGCCAACACATCTAATTCTTTGCCAACCAGTGAGTTGGGGGCGACGGTCTGCACCAGCAGAGCCTGGATTACACTGGCAAAGCCAGCCATCAAGCCCATGAAGGAGTAGACAAATAAATGTAATTTTAGCAGGTTAAAGCCGGCTCGCTTGGCAGAAGCGATATTCCCGCCCATAGCATAGATGCTGCGTCCAAGAACCGTATAGCGCAAAATGAACCATGCAATTAGTAATAGCGCGAACCAAAACGCGGTAATCACCGAAAGTCCGTAAGGTGTTCCATTGGCAGTATGCAGCTTAAACACATACATTTGCGTATACTTGCCGAACCACTCCGGAAATCCATACAGCCACTTACCCTTGGAAAGCACGGTCAATATGCCGTAATAAATGTTCAATGTAGCAATGGTGGTAATGATGCTCGGAATATTGAAAAAGTAAATGATAAACGCATTGACCATACCAAGCAGGCTGCCAATTCCGCCAGCAATCAAAAAGACCGTAACAATATTCAACTGCTCGCCATTCTGCAGGAGAAGTACGGCGATGACATAGCCGGTAATGGTAGCAATGGCGGTAAATGAAATGTCAATTCCACCTGAAATCAGGACAAAAAGCACTCCAATGGCAAACGTGCCCATCAGCGAGTAACTTTTAAGCAAATCAAACATGTTCTCCAAAGTGAAAAAACTTGGATTGATGAACGTGATAATCAGCGAAAAAATCACAATGGCGAGAAAGACGAAGGTTTCATGATGCGAGAAGAGTTTCTTTATCAAGGCGACACCTTTATCCTTAAGCCGGATGGTCAATGAGATTTTGGATAGCGCTCAACGATGTCTGGGCAGTTACAAATTCACCCGCCAGGCGTCCTTTGTGCATCACCAGTATCCGGTTTGTATTTTGAAGCACCTCTGGCACTTCATCGGAAATCAGCAAGATGGCAAGCCCTCGGTTTGCCAGGGCGCGGATCGTTTCGTGGATAGAAAACTTGGCCGCGATATCAATGCCGATTGTTGGCCCATCCAGGATGAGAACTTTGGGATTGGTGGCGATCCACTTTGCCAGCACCACGCGCTGTTGGTTACCGCCAGAAAGGGTTTGCATCGGTGATTCGAGTGAAGGAACCTTGATGGCAAATTCCTCTACCCAACGGCGAATACTTGTCTGCACCTTGCGCTGGTCCAAAAGATTGAAACGGTTACGCAGGAAATCCAGGATGGTCAGGGTGATATTCTTGCCCACCGATTGGTTCATCACCAGTCCCTGCGTGAGGCGGTCTTCGGGAACGTAACTGATGCCGGTGCGCATCGCTTCAGGGATGGAATGGAACTGTACCGCGCGTCCTTCAAAGAGTATCTCGCCGCTGTCTGGTTGATGAACGCCAAAGAGCGCCAGGGCTAACTCGGTACGTCCCGAACCAAGCAGACCGGTCAACCCGATGATCTCGCCTGGATAGAGCCGGAAATTGATATCCTTGAAATAACCATGTTTGCTCAAACCGCGCACTTCCAGCACCGGCTGCTGCGAATTCTGGGATGGGGTAAAAGGTAAATAGGTCACCTTTTTGCCAGTCATCAGGTGGGTCAATTTCTCGTCGTTCAGTTCTGCAGCGGGATAGGTGCCCACTTTTTTGCCGTCGCGCAGCACAGTCACACGATCAGCCACTTGTAAGACTTCATCGAGTTTATGACTGACAAAAATCGTGGCAATACTCCTGGAACGCATCTCCTGCACCACTTGAAGCAGGGCATCCACTTCTTTTCGTGTCAGCGAGGCGGTGGGCTCATCCATGATCAACAGGCGGACATCACTGGTGAAGGCCCGGCAGATAGCGACCAATTGCTGGTCGGCGAGTGAAATTTCACCCACCAGGGCGTCCATCGGCAGGTGGACATCAATGCGCGCCATGGCTTCCCTGGCAATGCGGTGTAGTTCGTTCGAGTTGACCAAATGCTTGCGGCTGGCAACCACCTGCCCCAAGGCAATGTTCTCAGCCACAGTCAGGTTGGGGAACAGGGACAAATCCTGGTAGATAATTTGGATGCCCTTATGGATGGTGTCAATCGCCTGTGAACCATGTACTGCTTCTCCAGCGATGGTGATTTCGGTGCCAGGGTCCGCATGAACGGTGCCAGAGATGATCTTGATCAGGGTAGATTTGCCCGATCCGTTTTCCCCAACCAGGCAGTGAATCTCACCTGGGTAAATCTCAAAATCCACCTGATTTAAGGCCGTCACGCCGACATAGTGTTTGCTGACATTCTTCAGTGAGAGAAAAGGTTCCATGTACTACACCTCTGCCGGTAAAAAAAAGGGAGCCTCTCGGCGTAAACGGAGGGGCTCCCTTTTTTGTTATGAATTTAGAAACCTAAGGATTCGGCGTTGTCTTTGTTAATGTCGAGGATAGCGTCCGCTTTGATTACGAAACCATCCAGGGTGACCGCGCCAATTCCGGGGATTTCAACACCGGAAGCAACCTCGTTGCCGTCCAGCAGGTACTTGGCCAGCCAGACCATGCCATAGCCAGCATCCGCCGGGTTCCACAGGATGCCCTGCTTCAAAGAACCATCTTTGAGATAAGGAGCCGCCTGCGAGGGAATCACCGTACCGACCACTGCAACCTGATCTTCAAGTCCTTTTTCTTTGAGAGCCTGGGCAGCCCCAATGGGGCCCAAAGAGCCAAAGCCTACAATGCCCTTGAGATTCGGGTAAGCAGTCAGCAATTCCAGGGTCTTTTGGCGAGCCAGTTCCTGATCCTCGCCACATGGAATACGCTCGGTGACCAGTTTCAGGTTGGGGTATTTCTCTTGGGCATAAGCGATGCCAGTATCAGCCCAGAAGTTGTGCAGCGGAACGGTCAGGCCGCCAACGAACACGGCATATTCGCCGGAATCGCCCATATTAGCCACCAGTTGCTCCCAGGCCTGTTCGCCGAACTTTACATTGTCAATCAGTTCGAAGTCATAGTCTGTGCCAACCTGGTCGGGGGATTCATGGGTGATGATGACGATGCCCTTCTCTTTAGCCTTCTGGAACACAGGCTCGAGCGCTTTGGCATCGTTGGGTACCACTGCAATCGCATCCACACCTTTGGCTACTAGGTCTTCAACGATTTTGACTTGTTGGGCCGGATCAGCCTGGGCAGGACCGGTCTGGTAAGCATTTACACCCAGTTCAGCGGCGGCGCGATCAACGCCGGTTTCTACCACATTGAACCATGGAATGCCGGTAATCTTGACCACTACGGCAATCTCATAAGGCTCTTCAGCCGGGGTCTCGGTCTCAGCAGGCGCCTGAGGTTCGGCAGGCACCTGGGTGGCGGCCGGGGCGCATGCGCCCAACATAGCAACCACAATCAACAAAGCAAGCAGACGGGACAAGAATAATGTGTGTTTCATCTTACTCTCCTTTTATCCAATTATATTTGATAGAACAAGCAATTTATCGTGACCGTATACAGAAAAGAATCGTCCCAGCACACGGCGAAGGGTTTGCCGGACCCAGAAGGGCAAAACTTTTTATTGGGTTTGTGGTTGACCATAGGTGGTAAATTTTTTGGTGACCACCTCCATTTCTTGATCTGAAAGGATTTGTGGCTTTCCAATACACATGCTCTGGTAATACAAGTGCGCCACCAATTCCAATTCTTCAGCCACGTTGAAAGCAGCAGAAAGGGTGGCACCCAGGGTAACAATGCCATGATTGGCCATCAAACAGGCATTGTAGTGACCAATTGATTGGACAACATTCTGCGCCAGTTCAGATGTGCCGTAGGTGGCATAGGGTGCCAGGGGAACCTTATTGCCGGAAAAACCGACCAGGTAATGCAAGGCTGGGATTTCCCAGTTCAGGCAAGCCAAGGTAGTGGCATATACCTGATGTGTATGAACCACAGCATTGATCTCTGGGCGAGCCTTGAGCAAGCCCAGGTGTAAACTGACTTCACTGGAAGGTCTCAAGCGACCATCAATGATTTCACCTTCTAGGTTAATCACCACCACATCTTCAGGACGCATCTCAAGATAATCGACTCCAGTGGGTTTAATCGCGACATGTCCAGATTGGCGGTTGAAGATGCTCAAGTTGCCACCTGAGCCAGTAGTCAGTTTTGATGTAATCAGTTTACGCCCAAAGAATACAATCTCTTCCCGTTCCTGTTGTAATAGCATGAAAAACACCTCCTGAGTGATAGGTTTTCATTAATGCACTTAGTATACATCCAAATGAACAAAATTTCAATAATGAAATTTTGTTTCTCGTTATGTCAGCAGCTACTCTTCTAGTGCCCGAACAAGTTGTTTATGATTGACAAATTTCCCTTTTGTATAGAGTAACTTAATCAATCATAATCATGCTGTCTGGGTACTAGT
>CAZLOC010000094.1:0-11333 GCA_964560935.1 uncultured Anaerolineaceae bacterium
GCCTCGGTCCCGGCGAAGGCAACCAGGGCTTCTTCGATCTGGGCACGCAGGTCAGCAGGGAATTCAGGTCCGAAAGCCATGGTGTCGTTCGGGATGGCGCCAGAAACCGCCAGGATGCGGACTTTCTGCATCACATCGGGGGCCTCGGTGCGGATATTCGCGCGGGCATCGAGCACACGCCAGCCGTCGCACAGCAGTTTCGAGCCTTCAGCGTCGGGAGCGCAGTTGGGGATGGCTTCGGCGGGGATTTCGTACATATCATCGGTAACGGTGCCAGCCTGATAATCAGCCCAACTGAAGACAGGAGCGCCTTCGGGGGTCAGAGGCACGCTGTAGAAGACGGTTCCGAAGTCAACTTCGCCATTGTAGACGGCGGTGACGGTCTGGTTGTGGCCGCCGGTCTGAACCTGTTCACCAGGGGTGATGCCAGCCTCAGCCAATTCAACAGTGGGAACCATGTAACCAGAGGTCGAGCCCTGGTCGCCATAGCCCCAGGTGGCGCCTTCGAGGTCAGCCAGGGTCTGGAATTCGCTGTCGCGGGCGACAATGTACTCAGCCCAGTAGACCGGATAGCCGAAGCGGATAGCTTTGAAGGCAACATCCACTCCACACAATTGGCTGGCGATGGCATAACCGAGGCCAGGGATGAAAGCCATTGTGTCTGTTGGGGAAGCGCACATTTCTTCAATGGTCGCGGCATAGGAGGTCGGGACTGTCACTTCGAAGGTGAGTCCGGTGGCTTCGTTCAAAGCCTGGGCCATTACTTCACCTCCGGTCACGATGATGTTCGCATCCACCGATGGGACGAACAGCACCTTGATGGGGTGCTCAGGAGAGCCAACAGCGGGCATGGGTTCTTCGGTCGGCTCCGGCATTGCTGTGGGTTCCGGCATGGCGGTGGGCTCGGGCGCAGGCGCGGGAGCCTCGGTCGGCTGCGGGCCGCAGGCAGAGAGCACTAGGGCCAACGCGGCTACTAAAGCGAACAACATGTATGTAAAGCGTTTATTCATTTCTTCTCCTCTCAGAAGATTGGGATGATAGGGGACTTTCCCTTTACAGCCTTGATATTATAACAAAATTGCAAGGTGAGCAAGTGCTATTTGTAACCATAATCAACCTTTAACCTAAATTTTAAGATTATTAATTTAGCAGGCTTTCCAAATCAACACCAGAAGCATCAAGATACAGGCGAAATCCCTCATAGAATACGTCCGTAATACGCTCCCACTCCTCGATCCCGTAGGCCTGCCCCAAGACCTGCCTCCCAGCTTGCATGCCAGATATCCGGAACACAGCGTCTTCTAAGGCCTGTACCACTTCTGGCGGTAAATTGCGGGCGATCGTGAAAGTCTCGTAAGGGATAACTGGCGGAATACGCCAGATCACACGTACCCGTTCAAGCGTATCGGGATATTCATCCAGCACAGCGGGAAAACCACGCGCATCGATGTACGTAGCGCCAAAGTCGCAAATACCACCGACATACACTGCCCGCACTACCGTAGGTTGTCCTTGTACAAAGGCGGGGGGACGAAGGGGAACATCATTGTGCGCCAGGATTCCGGACGGTATGACATACCCGGAAGGAGAGGTTTCGTCTGACCAGCAAGGCTTTTTGTCGCGGAACTGGGATAGGGCCGTAATTGCATCCGCGGTATTTTCTTCCGTCTGCGCATCAAAATAGGACTTGAAACCTGCATCCTTGCGAGCAATGAACTGCGCCCCGTAGGCCTTTTCCCCCGATTTTAAGCTGGCGAAAGCCGCATTTGCGTATCCCTTTTCATACGCCAGGGCATAGGCATAGTCTGGTAGAACAGCAATGTGTGCGTTCCCTTTTCCCATAGCATCTACTAATTTGGCATAAGATTCTGGTGCAACCACCACGAATGTATAGCCGGTCACTTCGGAAAGTTGTTCAGCAAAGGCTTTGCCTGCCTCAATGCGTTCTGTATTTGCAGAACTGCCCGGCGGTAGCGCCAGGACCAACGGGTTCTCGATTGTCCCTAGCGCCGCTGGCGTCGGTGTGGGGCGAGGAATTTCAGCGGTCGCGGCTGCAATGGCGAGAGCTGTCTCCATACCGAGGGTAGGCTCGGGCGTATTTTCCGATGCGCCCTCTACGGCGACGTTGCAGGCTGTCAACAACAACAGGGCCAAGCTGAAAGATAGTAGTTTTCCCAGTCCAGTCATTAGAATCTTCCAATTATATTAATTCTATAATAAATTTGAGAGAAATGTGTAAACAAGTGTGTTTGTATAGAAAATATGTTTATAATACAGGCATGAAACAAAACTTGCTTTCCTTCCTTGTCATCATTGTGGTCATCGTTGCTGCCTATTTTATCGTACAAACTGTCCGCGAGAGCGTGCAGGCAGCCACAGAGGCTGCTTCGGGGCCGTTCGATCAGGTTCGGCAGGCGAACGAGGGCCTGCAAACCCAGGTGGCGGAATTGCTCAACCCTACTCCCACCATCATCCCGGACCCGGTGACCTATATCAACGAAGTGCGCGCCCTGGCGCGGCTGGAGACCATCCAGTACAGTATTGAGAAAGTTATCACCGCCGAGATCGGACAGGGCACGTTTGATTTCTTGTTCGGTGACCGCCTGCTCTTAGTGGCACACGGTGTCGTCATCGCCGGGATTGACATGGAAAAGATCGGCCCGGAACAACTGCGGCTCGATAATGGCGTGTTGTATGTGACTCTGCCCCCGGCTGAAATTTTTGTTGCCACGCTGGATAACCAGAAATCGTACGTGTATGATCGTGATACGGGTTTCTTGAGCCAAGGTGTGCAAGATTTGGAAACCCTGGCTCGTCAGAGTGCCGAGGATGAAATCCGCAGGGCTGCTTTGGAAGATGGTATCCTACAACAGGCGCAGACGAATGCCGAGAATTATCTCTTCCGCTTCTTCCAGGCGCTGGGGTATGATAGTGTGATTTTTGTGAAATAACTTCAATCACAGAATTGCAAAGCGGCGAGCCATTGTTGCCCGCCGCTTTTTTATGTCAGCATTTATTGATCTGTTTTTGGCGGCGCCTTCGAGGCAGGATCTTGCCGCCTGGAAAGTGAAGAAATTCTTCCAAACCAGAAAAGCGCGATGGGATTCTGCTCGAAAAAGATCCTGTAGATCCCCAGGCAAATGAGGATGCTGATCACAAAGGCAGACAGAATAGATAAGGCCTGTAGTCCCGTCACGAAGAAAATCTTTGGCGCCCAGAATTCTTGAATGGGGACATGGAAGATCAAAATGAAAAGGGATGCCTGGCCGATGTACTTGAGCACAGATGCGAGTCGCGTAGTCCTTAAGACAATTTGCTTCGAGACAGCCAACGTGAACAAGATTCCCAAGATGGCTTCGGCGGTGTTGATTGGGAACGATTCAAACACGCGTGTATTGAAGTCGCTTCGTTGCGGGAATAACATTGTTAGCAAGATGAGTCCGCCGCCTGTTCCAAGGAGTACCCATACATTGTCGAATATCTTATCGGAAGAGGATTGACGAATTTCATTGCCCAGAATGTAGAAAAAACCGCTCAGTAAAACCAGATCCAAGCTGAATGGCAGGCCAAACAATTCATATTCCCTGCCCAACAGCGAAACCGAAAAGGGATAAAACACATCCAGGAAAGCGACCGCAATGGCCTGTACCCCAAGCAAGACCAACCAGCGCAGGTAGCGATTGTCGATGCGGATAAGGACGACACGGTAAAAAAGAAAAGCAAACAGGCTGGTGACGAACAGGCTCGGAAGAAACCAGAGCTGTACCCAATCGATGTAATAGCCTGTGGCGTACAAAGACTTGAGGATGCGGCCAAACACAGTGGCAAAGCGCATGTTGGTAAAAGAGAGGGATACGATATAGATCAAAAAAATCGTGACAAGATAAGGCTTGAGAATCGAATTGAATCTTTTCTTCAGCAGAGTCCAGAAAGGGATTCCTGGATTGAAGAAATACCCTGAAAGAAAAAAGAATAAGGGCATATGGAAAGCGTATATGAACTTGTGTAAGTAAGGGGAAAAGAGTGAAACATCCGCATGCGCCAGGGCGACCAATAAAATCCCGATGCCTTTGGCAACATCCAGATATGCGATTCTTTGGGAAGGGATCGAAGCCTGGTCCACGCCCTTGATTTTACCCGAACTCGAAAGTGGGCATCCCCTGAACTTTGGTCTTCATGCGCATCAAACTCCCCGAATACCTGTAAGCCGTTAAATCAGCTTTGTCCAGTCCCACGCGCGCCGAGGTGATATAGAGTTCGTCCAGATTTTCTCCCCCAAACACACAGGATGTGACGTTCTTGGCTGGCAACGTGGTTTGCTCGAGCAGGCTCCCGTTTCGCGGGTCCCAGCGCGTGACTTTCGCACCGCTCCACATAGCGATCCACAGGTTGCCGTTTGTATCGGATGTCATGCCATCGGGCCAGCCAAGGGATTTCGGGACGCTGATGACTACGCGCGGCTCCGCAATCTGGCCTGTGGATAAGTCGTAGTCGAAGGCTTTGACCTCGCGCGTGGGCGTGTCGATGTAGTAGAGCGTCTTGTGATCAGGGCTCCAGGCCAGGCCGTTGGAAATGCGGATGCCTGTCAGCAGGCGTGTGACAGTTTGTCCGTTGAATGAGTATAGCGCACCGCTGGGTGTTCTCTCATTCATGTTCATGCTGCCGGCCAGGAAGCGGCCAGCCGGGTCACATTTGCCGTCGTTGAAACGGTTGTTAGCGGGTTCGCTGACAGACGCAAGAATGGTCTGTTTGGCGGTGGCGGGTTTGAGCTTGAGAATGGATGCGCGGGCGGCGACGAGCAGGGAACCGTCTTTGGACGGAGCCAGGCAGCCGGGCATTTCATCCAGTTGGATGAATCCGTCCTCAACCCCATGATGAGAGTGGACGCGTTTGCCGAGGATGTCCACCCAGTAAAGGGTATCGCTTTTGGCATCCCAGGCAGGACCTTCGCCGAGTTCTGCCTGCGCGTCAAGAATGATTTTAGCTTGCATTAGAACCAATCGCGTTTGTAGAAGATGATGACTGCCAGACCGGAAAGCAGGATGGAAATGCCAAAGACGGTCAGGAAGGCGAGTGGATGATTTTCGCCTGGCAGGCTGACGTTCATGCCGTAAAATGACGCCACCAAAGTTGGTAGGCTGACGACGATGGTGAGTGTCGCTAGGACTTTCATAACCGCATTGAGGTTGTTGGAGATGATGGATGCAAAGGCATCCATCATACCGCTCAGGATTTCGGCGTTGATGTTGGTCATCTGAATGGCTTGCTGATTTTCCGTAATAACATCTTCGAGCAGGTCTTCATCTTCATCATATTGATTGAAAATGCGCATGCGCTGCAGGCGTTCCATCATCACTTCATTGGAGTGCAAGGCGGTGGTGAAGTAGACCAGGCTTTTCTGGTACTTGAGCAGTTCGAGCAGTTCGCGGTTACGGGTTGATTTTTGAAGCTGGTCTTCCACGTGGTCTACCGAGCGGTTGATCTCGCGCAGGTAGGTCAGGTAGCGGGTAGCGGTTTCAAGCAGTACATAGAGTACAAAGCGGTAGCGTTTGGCGGTCTTGAAACCGCGATATTTACCATTGGTGAGGATATTGGTGATTTGGCTCTCATGGCGGCAGATGGTTACGATTAGATTATCTTTGATGATGATGCCCATCGGGATGGTCGAGTAGGGGATATCGTGTGTTTCGCCCTGGAAATGAGGGATTCGCAACAGGATGAGCGTGTAGCCTTCGTCCCGCTCCACACGCGCCATTTCATCCTGATCTAACGAGTAGGTGATCAGTTCCGGTTCGATCTCCCAATTTTGCAGTTTCTCTATTTCTTCCGGATTTGGATTGGTTGCTTTGATCCAGCAGCCGTTTGTTGGATTTTCAAGGATCTGCAACCCTTCAGGGGTGTTTTTATAAATGTTGAGCATGGCAGCCTCCTGTGCGTGGGTACATCACGCAGGGATTTGACTGCCTACGCGATGCAATTGCCTGAATTAAGCGCGTGCCTTCCGCCTAGCTTGGTACTGGGCGGCTTACTGTCCGCAGGGGAACGATCACTCTCTTCTTGGGGCAACATTACAATTAATCCTTGCCAGTTGTACCCTGGCTGGCTTATTTTACGCCTGTTGAGGAATTTCAACAACCACTTGAGATGACCAGAATTATTGCTCTATAATTGGATGTAAGGTTAGTATGGCATCTTTATTTTTCCAAAAGCTCAGATCTGCATTTTCATGGGAGCGATTTACTGTCGGTGTGATTCTGCTGCTGGGATTTGCATTACGCTTGAAGCAGTATCTTACCGGTCGTTCGCTTTGGCTGGATGAGGCTATGCTGGCATTGAACATCGTCAACCGTGACTTTGCTGGTCTATTCCAGCCCTTGGACTATGACCAGGGTGCGCCCATCGGATTTTTGCTGGTTGAAAAGGTTCTCAACGTCTTATTTGGAGATCATGAATTTGTTTTGCGCCTTTTCCCTTTTGTAGCTGGAATTGCTGCTCTCGGTCTGTTTTATCTGTTGCTACGGCATACAACTTCCGGCATCGGTTTGTGGACCGGACTGGCTTTATTTGCCACGGGCTCGGAGTTGATCTATTACTCGTCTGAAATGAAACAATATATTATCGATGTGGTTGTGACAATAGTCATGCTATTTCTGGCAATGCCTCTTTTTACTGGACGAACAGAAAAAAGAAACTACATTTACCTCGGACTGGCTGGTGCATTGACCTTGTGGTTTTCCCATCCAGCCTTATTCGTGTTAGCCGGCATTGGGATTGGTTTGTTCATCCAGGCTTTAAAACAGCGCAAGCGCTATCAGATGAATTCAGTTTTGTTGATGGGAGTCATCTGGCTGGCGAACTTGGGATTGCTTTATTTTGTCTCGTTACGGGGCTTGAGCCAGAATACGTTTTTGCTGGAGTACTGGCAGGAAAATTTCATGCCGGCACCACCCTGGTCGGATTGGGGATGGTTTGCGTTAGTTTCTAGCGGCTTGATCCGCAATCAAATCGGGATTTTTGCCCCGGCTTGGTTTGTCTTAGTTCTAGCTATTTTTGGTTTTATTTTTCTTTTCAGAAAAAACAAGACTTATGCCAGTGTTTTGTTGATGATTTTCGTTTTTGTATTGATCGCATCGGGCCTATGGTTGTACCCGTTAGGTGGGCGTTTATCTCTTTTCCTGGCTCCACTGGTAATAGTCCTAATAAGCCAGTCGATGGATGCATTGCAGCATGGCAGTAGATTGCCATATAAGCTGGACACGGTTTTTGCAATTTTGGTCGGAGTTTATTTACTTTATTCACCTACAGTTGAGTCGATCTATAATTTTATAAACCCAAAATATTTTGAACATATCCGCCCATTGATGACCACGCTTTCGGAAAACTGGAAAGAAAGCGATGTCTTATTCGTTTCTAACGGCGCCGCACCTGCCTTCCGTTTCTACGCGGACCGTTATGGGTTGGGCAATGTTGACTATCAGACTAGCGAGGCTTCCGATTACCTGAAGCCAGAGAACATCGTGCGGTACTTACAAACCTTAGATGGAAATCCAAGGGTTTGGTTTTTGATAACGCATGTCCATGAGACGAAAGGCTATAACGAAAAAGAATTTCTACTTTCTTCTCTAGATGTAATGGGGAAATTGAAGCGCGAATTCAGAAGTCCGGGTACATCGGTTTATTTATTTTTATACGATCTCAGTCCGTAACTGGGGGAAATTCGCAATGAAAAAGACACTTTAAAATCTTGACAAATAGAACAATTGTTCTATAATGTAGTTATCCGGTTTTTTGTTGGCATGGCTTTTCCAAAAGGAGGTTGCCATGAATCGCTCTTTCCCCATTCAGTTGCTCCCCTTCTTGCGTGGTACTGCCTCACGGCGCGGTGCGCTGTTTGGCGGAATCCTGCTTGGAGCGTTGCTGGCTTTTGAAGTATTCAACTATTCGACCACCGACTTCGCATTACGCGATGTACTTGGCGACTTGCATTTTGCCGGTTTGCGCTGGTCAACCATCCTCTCCCTGGCTTTTTGCGGGATCGACTTTGCTGGGATTGCCCGTCTCTTCACACCAGAAAAGGGACGCGACGAACCTGCCGAAGTCTGGTACCTTTTCGGAGCCTGGTTACTGGCTGCGGCAATGAATGCCATGCTGACGTGGTGGGGCGTTTCGGTTGCCATCATCAACCACACGTCCGAAGGCGGTGTGCTGGTCGGCCAGTCGACCATGACTAGAGTCGTGCCTGTCTTTGTGGCAGTCATGGTCTGGTTGATCCGTGTTCTGATTATCGGAACATTCTCGGTAGCGGGTGAAAACCTGTTCAGCCTGGCGGATGACCGGATACGCTCACAGCGCCGACAACAGCCAATGGCAGATCCGGTTCATGCTTCCGCGCCTACCTTTGTCCGTCCGGCACCAAAGCCGCTTTCCGCAGCGCCTACTAACCGCCCCTCCAGGGTGGAGCCGACCTATCACCCGATTGGTATGAATGCGCAATCCTACGATGAAGGGCCAGGGATGCGCCGACAATAAAATATCTGCTTCCTCTCCTTCCACCCCATCCAACCGCAAAGACGGCCTCGAAAGGCCGTCTTTGCGCGTTACAAAATCAATCGCTATCCATCAGTATATGTGTCTTCCCCCAGGCAAAACGCGGAGAAATAAGCCAACGGGCGGTAGCCGAGGCGGATCGTCATTCCCATCGCCATATCTGATGGCACCATAACCATGTGCTGGTATCCCAATTCAACGGTTGCAATTTGCGCCCGTTCCAACAGCGCAGAGCCGATTTTCATACCGCGGTACATCAACATTGTATAGACATGTTGAACGTATCCGACATTGGGATATATGGTAACCAGTTGAATCCAGCCAACAGCATGGCCGGAGACCTCGGCATAGAAATTGTGAATGTTCTTATCTCTCAGACTATCGAGCGGGATACGTTCGCCTTCGTTAGTCAGGCTTTCGTTGGCAAACTCGGCTTTATGGATGGTATCCGCTTTGTATATGTGTGATACGTCGTTTTGTTGTTTTTTGGGCGGTAACTCGCGGCTGAGAATTGGACCGGTGCGAATAAAGTCGTAACCGAGCGACTGATATTTTGCCTTGAGTTCGGGAACTGTGGGCGATGCGTGGAATACATTCAGGATGAACTTGTCCTTTTCGCCCATCGGGTAATTACGGATGGCTTCGGTAACAACGCGAGGGTTAGAACTGAGCGCCTGAAATTCGAATTGGAAGGGGGCAACATGCGAATTGCCGTATTTTGTTACCCCAATTGGGCCGTTTACTTCGTAGGTTGTCTTATATGCAACTTGATAGGCATGATTGTAGGAGGCAATCATCGCTTCTACAGCCCACCAGTCTTTGATCTTAACGACAAAATCCATCATTCTTGATCTTCCAGGGTAATGTTGCCATCGGTGAGTACGTACATGCTGCGTGGTTCTCCGCTGGCGCGATCAAAGATGAAATCAGTGATGAGGTAGCCTTCTGCAAAAGTTGTTTCAAAGACCTCCCGTGTGAAGAAGCGCCAGTCGCGGGCCAGGGCGAAATTGTCAGTTTTAAGGGCCATGAAATCAGGGGGGATCTCGGCCAGTAAGAGTGCTGCGCTAATTGGCGAGAAATGTTCAGATGGGCGTGGCAGGCCATCGGTCCCGGTGTGAAGCGTGTAGAGGGGTTGCAGTTCGGCTTTCGCAAACTGATCTAGTTTGAGCGCTCCTCGAGACCGTTGTCCAAGTCTACGTTCCACGCGGGTGGTGTTGAGCCACCAATCTACCTGGAAACGGTCAGTTGGGAGGCCAGCATTCAGACCGTCGCGCAGGTCGCCATATTCGGATCGGCGGTAGGTATTGCAGACGGTGCCAAGCTTGGCGATATTGAGGTAAGCATTACGGCTGAGCAGCGGATCATAGGTCCAGGTAACATGGTCAAGACCCTGGTGACGTACCATTTGCCATTGGGCGCGCTTGAGGGCAAAACCCACGCCGGAATCACGCCAATCAGGATGGACGCCAAGCATATGCGAACAATGCTTGGGATGTGGGCCATCAGGCAGCATATCGAGGCCGGGGAACCCAAAGTTAAAACCAACTATTGTTTCTCCTGAGAATGCGCCCAATACAATGCCGCCATTGTGGATAGCAGTGATGAGCATATGTGTAGGTACAATCTCGGTTTCGCTGCCGGGCCAGACAATGCGCTGGAGATCTTCGACAGCGGTCATATCTTCGGGAGATTCTAGCAAGCGGATGGTGTAGTTAGGCATGTTGTTCAGCGCATGGGGCGGAATAGGTTCTGAATCCTGGCACTTAACTTGGATGTCTCATTTGCAAGACTTTTCCACCAAAGGGTGTACCAGGGTTTATGGGCAAGATAATCCAGCCGGTAAGTGAAGCGGGCCGGCATCAGGCCGAAGGTTCGCGGCAGGTTATCCACCGGGCAGGTGCGATGTACGGCATAATAATCGATCCAGAAGGAGGAAGCTGGGAAATGAGGGATAAAAGTCTCCAACGTGACGATCAACGCCCGTAAGAAAGGAGGGGAGACGGATACCAGCAAACGGCGCTTGCCGGTCACCTGCATGATCGTCTCCAGCGTTTGGCGCAGGGTGAAATATTCGCTGCCACCTACTTCATAGGTCTTATTGATCGTTTCGGAGTTTTCCATAGCCCATATCAAACAGGTGACCAGGTCCTCTACCCATAACGGTTGGATGCGCGTCTGCCCATCTCCGGGAATCGGAAAAATACCGGGGGCACGCCGCAGGAGATTTGCAAGATCCGTGGTGAAATGGTCCTCGGGGCCAAAGACGATAGAAGAGCGTACGATCGTATGCGGGACCCCGGACCTGCGGATGTGTTCCTCAGCAATGCCCTTGGCCTTATGGACAGGAAAGGCAGAGGCACGGTCTGCGCCGATATGGCTCAAGTAGATAAAACGCTCTACACCAGCCTGTTTGGCAGCCTGTGCCAGGTTTTGCGTCCCCTGGATATCGGTCGTAAGCAGGTTGGCATTGCGCCCCTGGTGCTCCGCACCAGCCAGATGAATGATGACATCCACATCGCGCAAGGCGGCTCGCAAACCGCGTATATCGCCCAAACTGACCACAGCTACTTCCACTGGTACTCCTTTGGGCAGACGGGGTGTACGCGGTGATGGGCGTAGCAATGTCCGCACCGGGTAACCGGAATCGAAGAACTGACGCACAAGCGCGCGACCGATGAAGCCAGTTCCACCTGTGATGAGGATCATGGCAGAAATTATAGCAGAGCGACACCCAGAATAGTGATTTGACAATTCTTATGCAACTAATTCTATATACCCATTGTGGC
>CAZLOC010000095.1:0-11265 GCA_964560935.1 uncultured Anaerolineaceae bacterium
TTTCGGTGTAGGAGGCCAGGCGGTTGCTCTCGATGGCTTCCATCGCGATCCGGGAAGCGTTCTCAATGGCGAGATGCAGCACCGCATGTTCGGCCACCGAAGCATGTCCATAACCCACCACCCACTTCTCATGGAACTGGGCCGATTTCTCGTCGGTCAGTTCGGCGGCGATGTCGCGGAAGGAATCGGGGAAACGCGAGGTCTTGGCGAAGGCAACCGCGATGGTTTCGGGGGATAAGTCTTTGGAGGAAAGCAGGTAAATGTCTCGTTTAGGCATAAGAAAATCCTAATCATCTGTATGTAAAACGCCCCGAGTAGGAGCGTTTTACATACAGAAATATCTAAGTTAAACGCTTTTGATATTCCAATAATTCTTCGTTGGTTAAATTTCGGGGACTTACTAGCTTATAGTGTCTTTCGGAAGTAACACCGATGCCACCTTCGGTTTCTTCAAGCTCAAAAAGTGCAATCAAGTTCTCCCCAATTAATTGGGCAGCAATAGGTCGACATACCAACCCGGGGAATTTACTCGTGCATACCATCAGGTCTTGTTCAATTTGCACGATTCCAACTTTGTCCTTTTGGCCTTTAGCCTGGACAGGCATAACATAGTGAACACCCCGTTTATCCATACCAACATAGATTTCATCCGTCTCAACTTGTCCAATCTCTCGTATAGTAGTCCTAAGATGATTCTGGAGAGAATAACAGGTAATTCCAGTAAAAATATCAATGAGCCTGTTATAACGAATTTTAGCAAGCACAGCTTGTTCGTCATTTAGAGCGTATCTTGCAATAATTCCTGGTGTAGAGTCTGGAATTTTCGTAATCGCCATTCTCTCGGAAGGTATAATTGCAGCCTGACTAATTAGAACGAACTTATACTTTCCCCTCCCTGCTGGACGAATTATCCATTCAAGGTCAGAAGGCGCTGTTGATGTAATACTTTCCGGTAGTTCCGCCCTATAACGAAATGTGTATAAAACATCGCCTAAATTCTTAGGCAATTTCACATTCAGAGATTTAGCTTGTTGAACTATCTCATCACGCTCAAATTCAAATTCAGTGACGCCTGTTCGGTAGTACTTTGAAAATATGGATTCAATCAAAATAGTATAGCGATTATTCTTTTGGGGCATACTTATTTCTTTCCTTTCCAACTGAGAACTACAACTTCTTCTCGTAATTGCTCTTTGGTAGCTGTTGATAATCTCGTGCGAAAGAGGTCTATCCTTTCAACTTGATAGCCCAGTGTGTTTGCAATATCAGCTAAAATTTCACCTGTTTTTATCTTTATTCGTAAATATGATGCTTGATCACCAACAACATAAGCTAACCGAGCATTGGGGCGCAAAACAGGGCTTAAATCAGAAAGGTGCCGAGCCATGCCTCCAAAATACAATTTTGTGACTCTGGCATATAATTTCTCAAAACCTGATTCTTTCCCTAACTCTATTCTCCGGTTTTCAATTGCATTAGCGATTCTTTGTATCTCCGGATGTTCAGCTATCCATTGATCATCGTTATCATCCTTATAAACTCCCCTCGTGTTTGACCGGATCAAATTCTTTTTTAATCTCCTTAGTTCAGATCGGTCTTTAGCATATCCTAATAGCACTGTTTCTAAACGAGTAGTACGTGTGTAATCCTTTTCATTTGGATAAGGAGGAGATGTTATCACTGCATCAACAGATTCAGTATCCAATTTATTCCCTATCTCACGCGAATCACCAAGGAATACCTTTGAGACAGGATATGTTTCACCTTGAATTGACTTCAAATCATTGACTATTTTTTCCACTTCTACCAACCAGTTTGCAACCACGGGAACATCTTTTTTAGGCTTTCTAACGCCGACCTCAGGACCAAAATGAAGGTTGCTTATTTTGTAAACCAAAGCATTTGCAAGAGCCAAGACAGAATGCACATAAAAATTTTCTTTGTCATACTTTTTTAAAATATCGAGAAGAACCAAAGTTTTGTGTAGCGGAATCTCACTGATTGAATTCTTAAGAAGCAATTTATGTACATCGGGTTCTAATCTTCTCAGTTGAATATCATGCTTTGCATCTGCCAAAACGGACTCATCGCTTATACCTTGACTCTCAAATATTTTTAGAACCTCGTGGGCAATTTCTTGCGAGTTTTCCAACAAGAGATCAGGATCAATATTCCAATTAAGTTTCGTAGTTGCAGCAAAATGCACAAAAGGATGAGCCTCCATGCCAATAGACTCAATACCTCGAAATTTGGCCTCCACAAGAGTTGTACCTGTACCACAAAATGGATCAAGGATAACGCTATTTTGATCTAGTCCAAAATCAGCCAGGTAATCCCTTACCAAATGTGGTGGAAACGATAAGACAAATCGATACCAATCATGTACTGTACGATCCTGTGGACTTAACTTGTTCGCGTTTCCATTGCTTAAAAGTGCACTTTCCCCAATTGCGTCTTTTTGTTGAATTTCTCCAAAGTTAAAAGCTAATTGCGTCTCTCTAATCTTCATGGTCTTATTTTATCACCCCCTCTTTATCACCTAGTCTAGAATCTTCCTCGTCTTCCCAATATCTGCATGGATCTGCTCCAGCAGCGCCTCCACGCTGGAGAATTTCAGCTCCTCCCGTAAATATTGCACAAACTCCAATTTCAACTCCTGGCCATAAAGGTCGCGGTCGAAATCCAGGATGTGGGCTTCCACGTTCGGTGTCTCTTTATCGGGGGTGAAGGTCGGGTTGATGCCGATGTTGGTGGCCGCCGGGTAGCGCTCACCGCCGACCCGGGCCCAGCAAGCATATACCCCGTTAGCCGGGATGACCTTGTCCTTGGGGTAATCGACATTTGCGGTTGGGATATTGATCCTGCGCCCGCGCCCGTCACCGTGCACGACCGGTCCGCTCAGGGCGTAGAAACGGCCCAGGTTTTCGGCTGCGTGAGCTACTTCCCCATTGCGAATGCGCTGACGGATCAGGCTGGACGAGAGCACATCCTCCCCGTTCTTAACCGGGCCGATAGCCTGCACGCTGTATCCCAACTCTCTTCCAATCTCGGTCAGGCGTTCCAGGTTCCCTTCGCGGTTGTGGCCCAGAGCAAAGTCATAACCTATCCATAACGAGCGCAGATCCAGGCGTTCGGAAACGAGGCGCATGAAGTCCAGCGCAGAGAGTTTCGCGAATTCAGAGGTAAACGGTTGGGTAATGACAGCATCCACGCCCAACGCACCGAGCAGGTCTGCGCGCTCTTCAGGCGTAGACAAGCTTTTCAAATCATTCCTTTTGCCCAGCACCACGGCCGGATGCGGCCAAAAGGTAAGCACAACGGCAGGCGCGCCATTTTCATGGGCGCCTGCTGTTAAATTCGCCAGAATTTCCTGGTGTCCACGATGCACGCCATCAAAGACGCCGATCGTAAGCCAGGAATTTTTTAAGGATACATCATTTAAAGAGCGGTAATGTCCCATGCGTATTGAAAGCCTTTTTGGTTGAAAACGCCAGAGGATGGCATTTTACAAAGCCGCTCTTGCAGATTATCCGGACTGGAAAAAGACCTTCTTAGGTTGCCACTCGAGGGAACCTTCTTCGCCTTCCATGCATTCCAGCAAAGCGACCAGTTCACCCTGGGTGCTCACGCCGCGCACCATCTTACCAAGCGGGGTGTCGGGGTCAGCTTTGACGCGATGCCCATGGCGGACTTCTTCCACTTCGTCAGGATTGAGTTCCCTGGCTTCCCAATCACCCAGCGCCTCGGCAGCGGGGATGAGATACTGGTACCAGTTCCCCGCCGCGAAAGCTTCCTGCAATTTACGTAGAGGCACAGCATCACGCAGGGTAAAGCGTCCACTCTTGGTGCGGCGCAAACCGACAAGATATGCGCCCGTACCGAGGGTTTCACCCAGGTCATTCGCCAGCGAGCGGACGTAGGTGCCGGAAGAGCAATGCACATCTACAACGACTTCAGGGGGAGCCCATTCGAGAACTTCCAGGTGATGTACCTGAATGATGCGCGGCTCGAGTTCCACTTCCTCACCCCTGCGAGCCATTTCGTAGGCTTTGCGCCCCTGCACCTTGACGGCTGAGTGTTGCGGCGGAACCTGTTCGATCTCCCCTTCAAAAGTTTTGAGCACTTTCTCAAACTCTTCTTCAGTCACATTTACAGGCTTATCCTGACTGGTGAACTTGCCATCCGCATCATAGGTATCGGTAGAACTACCCATACGAATGATGGCTTGATAACGTTTATCGGAGGCAGACACAAACTCGCTCAGGCGCACAGCCGGGCCGATTAAGATGACCAGCACACCCGAAGCACGTGGATCAAGCGTCCCCGTATGTCCGGCGCGACGAATACCTGTCCCATTGCGAATGGCTTGCACCACATCGTGAGAAGTCATGCCGACAGGTTTGTCAACGACCAAAACGCCGGAGATTGCGTTCTTTATATCTTGACTGTTCATATTCAAATTCCTCCTAAATCATCCTTTTCTTGTCTCATTATCACACATTTATCTGTTTTTTTGGCTAAAGACCCAACATTTCTTTCGTGGTCTTAAGTACTAATGGTTGAATCTCACTCAACGCGCCAGGGATATCTGCACCGGCCGCAGCCGCATGCCCGCCGCCACCAAAATGTTTGGCAACCGGTGATACATCGATACCCGCTTGCATAGCACGCCAGGAGATCTTAACATGTTTGTCGTGTTGTTCCACGAAAATCATACCTACTTTTTTGCCGTCGATGGCTGAAATTTCATTGATCAGGTCGGCATCATCGTTGCCGGAATAGCCACTCGCTTTGCGGTCTTCCAGTGTCAACGTGCCCCACACAATACCATCCGACGTTTCGAGTTTTGAAAGTCCTGCCCCCCAATAACGCGAGGCATCCAATGAACGACGAACAAGTCCGCGCATATATAGCTCCGGCATGTTCACGCCGGTTTCCATCAGGGTGGCTGCCTGCCGCAGAGCTTCAGGTGTCATGTTGGATGTGCGGAATCCCAACGTATCGGTAATGATCGCAATCAACAGGGCGGCTGCAATCGGTTGGGTGATCTCATAACCCCAGGCGGGCAGGTACTTGGTCAGGATGGCCGCGGTGGCAACTTCCTGGCCCTCGATCAAATTCAATTTTCCAAAACGCTCGTTCGTGATGTGATGGTCGATGTTTATGTCCGGCTGGCCGAAGGATTCAAACGGCTTACCCGTGCGTTTGAAATCGGCGCAATCAACGGATATGAACGTGTCAAAATCCTCATCCGGTTCTTTACGGACCTGGTCACTGCCCTCCAAAAACCGGAAGCTTGACGGCACTCCGTCAGCCAGCACCATCTGGACGGTTTTACCCGCGTCCTGCAAAGCCAGTCCCAATCCAATCAGGGAACCAATGGCATCACCATCCGGGCGGACGTGTGAGGTGATCAATACTTTTTGAGCGACTTCCAAACGTTCTTTGATCGCTACGATGATATCTCCAGACATTCTCTTTGCATCAACTCCGTGAAGTGTTTTTATTTCTCAACTGCGCCAGCAAATTCTCGATATGGTCAGCGTTTTCAGGGGTTGGATCCCAGTGAAAGCGGAGACGGGGGAAGGTGCGCAAGTCAACCCGCGCAGCCAGCGCCCGGCGCATAAAGCCGCTGGCGCTCTTTAAGCCAGCCAAGATCTCTGCGGATCGCTCCGCCCCCTCAACTGCCGAAACGTAGATATCTGCAAAAGCCAGTTCACGGTCTACTCTTACATCTGTGACGTAAATTTGCTGCAGGCGTGGGTCACTGATCTCCCGGATGAGCATTTCCGAGAGTTCCTGGCGGATGCGGTCCGCGATACGTTGAAGCCGGATTCCTGATGGCATAATCCATTTAAAGGCGAGATATCCCCGCCTATACATGTCTACGATGATTTTTCCAAAACGTAGCACACGAGCTCGTCACCTACTTCGATGTCGTGGAAGTTCTTCAAGCCGACCCCACATTCGAATCCGGTGCGGACTTCGCGCACATCTTCTTTTTCATGCTTGAGCGAAGACAGTTCGCCTTCGAAGAGCAAATCTTCACCGCGGTATAAGCGCACTTTGGCGTTCCGGCGTAACTCGCCCTCGCGCACTTTGCAGCCGGCGATCTTGCCGACTTTCGAGATCGGGAAAACAGCCAGTACTTCGGCGCGTCCAATGTTTTTCTCCGTCACCACTGGTTCAAGCATACCCTTGAGGGCCTTCTCGATGTCCTCAGTCATGCGGTAGATGATGTCATACAGGCGGATCGAGATGCCTTCTTTTTCGGCCAGGCGACGCGCGGCCACATCCGCTTGCACGTTGAAGCCAATGACGATGGCCTTCGATGCGGAAGCCAGCATGACGTCATTTTCGCCAATGTTACCAGTTTCTGCATACAAAACATTGACGCCGATCTCGCCTCTGCCCAGCTTTTCCACTTCCGACATGATCGGCTCAAGCGAACCCTGCACGTCAGCTTTGATGATCAGGCCGAGTTCTTTGGCTTCGCCAGCCTTATAGGCCGCGAACAAATCTTCCAGGGAAGCTTTCTTGCGAGCCTGAGCCTTTTGCTTCTGCTCATCAAGACGTTGGGTAACAATATCACGGGCTTCCTTATCTGACGTAACAACCCGGAAAATGTCACCAGCCGCAGGGACATCATTCAGTCCCATCACGCCCACTGGCGTGGACGGGCCCACTTTTTTGACGGGCTTCCCGCGGAAGTCGAACAGGGCGCGTAAATGCCCGTAGGCGGTGCCAGCAACTACAATGTCCCCGGATTGAAGCGTTCCGTTCTGGACCAGCAGGGTTGCCACCGTGCCTTTGGTCTTGTCCACTTCTGCTTCGATGACCGTTCCAATCGTGCGTCCAGCAGGATTAGCGCGGATGTCGGTATTGTCGGCTACCAACAGGATAGCTTCCAGCAAATCGTCAATGCCTTCTTTTTGCTTGGCAGAAACCGGGATGACCATGGTGTTGCCGCCCCACTCATCCGGGACGAGTTCCTGTTCAGCCAATTGCTGCTTGACACGGTCAGGGTTGGCGTTGGCCTTGTCCATCTTGTTCAGGGCCACAACGATCGGCACGCGCGCTGCCTTGGCATGCGCGATGGCTTCCTTGGTCTGGGGCATGACGCCATCGTCCGCGGCCACCACCAGGATGACAATGTCCGCGCCCTGGGCGCCGCGCGCACGCATAGCCGTAAAAGCTGCATGACCCGGCGTATCCAGGAAGGAAATTGTACGCCCTTTCATCTCAACCTGATAGGCGCTGATGTGCTGGGTGATACCGCCGGCCTCGCCTTCTGCCACATTCGTCTCGCGGATGGCATCCAGCAGGGAAGTCTTGCCATGATCGACATGTCCAAGGATGGTGACCACCGGTGCGCGCGCGACAAGTTTGGATTCGTCCTCGTCGGCAATCAACTGGCGCCAGAGCGGGATCTCGCCAACTTCTTCCTTGACTTCTTCTTCAGGTATTTCCGGGACAGCATCAAACCCATATTCGGCGACAACAATTGCAGCAGTATCAAAATCCACTGCCTGATTGATGCTCGCCATCACACCGTTACTCATCAATTTTTTTATGATATCGATAGGGCTTTGTTCTATTATCTGCGCCAGATCACGGATCACAATGCTGGCAGGGAGTTCAATCTTATGCCCATTTTCGCTCATACGCCACCTCCTGGTAGATTTTCACATAAAATGCTTCGCCCCCCCCATTTTTGCGAAGCCAGGTCCGGTTTGCGCTAGAAAGTGCTACTTGAGCGAAAATCAATCGTTCACATGATCGTCGTTCCGTCCACGCTCACTTCACCGGACTCTTCTTCCGGGAGCGTTTCCAGATATGCCTGCAAGCGCTCTCGGTCTTCAGTGGCTAATTCTGTCTTCAACGCATGCGCCAGTGCGCCCTTCAAGCCCCGCTCCCAGCAGGAACGCCGGTCGTGCAAATAAGCACCGCGTCCGGCCAGTTTTCCCGTTACGTCTACCTGCACCCCATCGGGCGAGCGGACAATGCGTACCAGTTGACGTTTCGGCATGACCGTGCGACAACCTACGCAAGTCCGCTGCGGGACGTGTTTTACGCGTTGAGCAGTTTTCTTAGCCACCTTAATCTCCCCTCACCCTCCCCTTTGTCCTTACGGGCACCTGTCCCAGTAGACAGTGTACTCGCAGGGTAAGAGTTGTAAGGGGTGAGGGCAATAAAATTACCATTCTTCCTCGAAGCCATCCTCGCCACGCTTGTGCTTCTTGCGCGCGACAACTTCGCCAAGCTCTTCATCGTACTCAATTTCGACGTGCTTCTTCTTTTTCTTCTTACCCTTCTTCTTATCGTCAGAAGATTCTTCTTCTTCATCATCGACGCGCCCAGTCTGGAACATTTCTTTCAACGCAAACAACTCATCCAGCGACACATCATCTTTCACGAGGTCAGAATCTTCGGAAATCTCTTCCTCGTCCTTCCTGTGTTTCTTCTCTTTGGCTTTTTCTTCCACAGGCGCTTCGACAGCTTCCAAAACCGCTTCTGGCTGGGCCTCCGCCTGCGGCAACGATGCCTCCTGCACCTCTTCCACGAGCGCCTCAACAGCTACTTCGGGTTCTACCACCTGTTCGCCGACCGGAGCCTCCTCCGCAACTGCGACTGGTTCGGGTTCCGGCTCAGGTTCAGGGAAGGTCAACGCGGCCAGAGACTCTTCGATGTTCTCCATCGCCTTGGGACCAATCCCAGCCAGGCCTAACACTTTATCCGCGTCTACCTTCAAAGCCAGCATCAAATCGCCAACGGTCTCGAACTCAGCCTCGGTCAGGATGTTAAGGATGTGTTCCTTTATCCCGGCATCATAAATCGACATCGCGAAGGCTGCAACTGGGATTTCGGCACGGGCAGCCACAACTCGTTCTTCTTCTACGCGGGCTGCTTCTTCCTGGATCTGGATAGTGCGACGTTCCACACGGTCCACAAACTGGGACATTTGTGTGTATTCTTCCGGTGTGACCGGACGGCCTTCGGTCTTCTTGGTCAGGATCTGCTCGATAGCCGGAATGGTCTCGACCACGCTCGGGAGCAGTTTAGCCAGTTCGCCATCCGTCTGTAACTTTTGGATCGCATCGCCAGCCGCCTCGATAAGTGATTTGATATCAATGCGCCAGCCAGTCAACTTGGCGGCCAGGCGGGCGTTCTGCCCGTCGCGGCCAATCGCCAGGCTCAACTGGTCTTCCTGTACCACAACGGTCGCTGTGCGGCCTGCATCGGGTGTCTCTGAGAGATATACGCCAGTGACACGCGCCGGGCTGATGGCTTTTGAAATATAAATAACGGGATCAGGGTCCCACTGGATGATGTCGATCTTTTCGTCATGCAATTCCTTGACGATAGCTTGAATGCGGACGCCTTTGATGCCCACGCAAGCGCCCACCGGGTCAACGCCGGCTTGGGTGGCCATGACGGCCACTTTGGCACGCTGCCCTGGTTCGCGGGAGATGGCGCGAATCTCAACGATGCCATGATAGATCTCAGGGACTTCGTTCTCCAACAAACGGCGCAGGAAGTTGCGATGCGAGCGCGAAAGGATGATCTGCGGACCGCGCTGGCCATCTTTTACTTCCAGCACCACCGCGCGGATACGGTCATGCAGGCGGAAGCGCTCGCCGGGGATACGCTGGTTGGCAGGCATGATACCTTCAGCCTTCATATCCAGGCCAATCGTCGTGGACTGGGCATTGGTGGCCTGCACCACACCACTTACGATCTCGCCCGATTGCTTGTCGAAGTACTCCATCTGCGCGGCGCGTTCTGCTTCGCGGATGCGTTGCTGGATGACCTGCCGCGCGGTCTGCGCGGCGACACGGCCGAAATCAGCAGGGGTGGTTTCGACGATGGCCATGTCACCAAGCTGAACGTCCGGTTCGAAGCGCTTGGCTTCTTCCAGCAGCACCTCGGTGCGCTCGTCCAGCACATCTTCCACTACTTCCTTTTCCGCGTAGATCAGTACCTGTCCGGTATCCGGGTCTACTCTAGCTTCCACATGCTGTGCACTGGACGCATTGACAGCCCGCCGGTAGGCCGAAACCATGGCGGACTCAATAGCACCCAGGATGATCTCCTTGGGCAGTTGTTTATCTTCCAGTACTTCATTGAAAGCCAGGGCGAATTCGCTCTTCGTCATGCTGTTCTTACTCCATATAGTGCTTTACAAGCAGAAAAGTGGGGGTTGCCCACTTTTCGATGCTTTCGGTATTGGTGCTTCTTCCGTTTAAGATTCTAGCACACCTGTGGTAAACGTGCAAGGTTTTGCAGATATAATACCGCCCATGACTGAACGGGACATGGAAAAGGTCGCCCTGCGCGGCGAGCCTTCATACGTCTGGCGGGAGGGGCAGCAACGCCGCCTGGAGATGATTGCCAAAGCGGCTGGCGAGCGTATCAAGGGTCGAGTGCTGGAGAACGGCTGCGGTGTGGGTATGTACGTGGAGCATCTAGCTCTCTACGGCGGGCAAATCATCGGACTGGAATATGACTTCGAGCGCGCCGCCGAAGCCGGGACTCGCTCCCCCAGCATCCTCAACGCGGCAGGCGAAGCCCTCCCGCTTCCTTCCAACGCCTTCGACCTGATCCTGAGCCACGAAGTGCTCGAACACGTGCAGGACGACACCCAAGCTGTGCATGAGATGATCCGTGTGCTCAAGCCCGGCGGGCGGATCGTGCTGTTTGTGCCTAACCGCGGCTATCCCTTTGAGACGCATGGTATTTTTTGGAACGGGAAATATTATTTCGGTAACAAACTTTTCGTTAACTACCTACCACGTGTATGGCGGGATAAACTCGCCCCGCATGTGAAGGTCTATTCCAGATACGATCTTGCAAAGCTATTTGACGGTTTGCCCGTCAAATTTATCGAGCGGGCAGTCATCTTTGGCGCGTACGACAACATCATTGCCCGCTTTGAGGCATTAGGAAAAATTCTGCGGGGGATTCTGCAATTTCTGGAAAAGACACCCTTGAAAGTGCTGGGGCTGTCGCATTTTTGGGTGGTGGAGAAAACCTGATTTTTTATTCCTCAGAAACATCAACAATCGTGAGAGGAAAGGGGATGCGACCGTTTCTCAATAGCGAGGCGAACTGGTTGGCATTTTCTTTTGTAAAGTTACCCTGGATAACAGCCTCACCACCGCTGACTTCCGATTGAACTCGTGGTGATGAAATTACAACTCCATCTAATGCTATTACCAGATAGCGACCGATATTGTCCCTGGTGTAATCCGCGAATTGTTTACT
>CAZLOC010000096.1:0-11248 GCA_964560935.1 uncultured Anaerolineaceae bacterium
TAGAGAAGTATGGTGCTTACTATAATTTTAATGAACTCATCGAATTAAACGACGCTTTGCATTTCTATAACTCACACCATTTAAATCAAAATGGAGTAGAAATCTTCAACACAAAACTAATTGAGATGTTATTCGTAAAAAAAGAAAGTACGAATGCACAATAACACGATCGTTCGAGCGTTTTCCTACCAGCGGTTCCAGTTATGGTCCAGCTTGCCCAGGCCTTCGATTGGGATGCGCCGCCCTTCAACCATTGCAAACCCTTCGACTTCGAGCAACTGCTCGTAATAATCGATATCGATATACGCCAGCAGGGGCGGAATCTTCATCCGGCTGTGGTGCGCGGCCAGGGGTCGGATGCGCAGGTCCAGGTCGGGGGAAGTGACGCGCCAGGGTTCCTCGGGAGCGGCCGGATCAAAGCTGAAGTGCGCTGGGGAGTGCAAGTCATATTCCCGTTCTTGATGCCAGAGATAAGTATAGTGGTGCGGCACGCCATGGTCATAATAGCAATTTAAAACCACCCCGGCGGTATCCGGGCACCAGAAATGCAGCCAGTGCGCTGTGGAGTGACGCGGCTGCACGCCCCAGTTGTGTTCGTGGTAGCCATACCCGGAGAAGGGAATCTCCTGGCCTTCGAATTCGATCTGTCCATCGACAGCGTTCATCACGAACTGGGTGATGGTGTAGTCGATGTGTTGGGTCAACAACCAGTCCTTGTGCTGCGGGGAACGCGGGACCTGCTTAACCCGCGCCTTGAGTTGCGGACTGTCCACTGCAACCTGCCAGCCATCTTCGGCGCGGCCCTGGAAACGCATCTGTCCCCACTTGCCGCCGGCCAGCACGTCCACTGCATCGCCCGGTGCGGTTTGGAAGGAGCCCAGGTAATCTTTCGTCCAGCGACGATTATTATGGTAATCAATGACCTTGAGGGAAACATAATCGGTGGGGAATGCCTGTAAGGCCAGGAAGACGAAATAGAGTTCCCGCTTCGGGTCCAAACCTTCGAAATACCACCATTGCTTGCGGCGCAAAAAAGCCAGGGGGCCGAAACGACGGCTGTCGATCTTTACGTAGCCTTCATTACGCATGCTTTCCTCCTCGACCGGTTGAATGATGCGCTTGGATTCTAGCATACCTGTGCTTCTCCTGCGTACGAATTGCCCCAATTTGCTGCCGACCTCTTGACTCTCCGGTTACCATAGGGTGTATAGTAGGGGCGTGGTGAGAACATGAAGCTGAAAATCGGAAATTTTGCGCGCATCGGTCAGGTGACCGTCCAGACCCTGCGTCACTACGATGACCTCGGCCTGCTCAAACCCAGCGAAGTGGATGCCCTGAGCGGGTACCGTTATTACGTCCTGGACCAGTTACCACGCCTGCACCGCATCCTGGCGCTCAAAGACCTGGGCTTCTCCCTGGATCAAATCGCGCATCTACTGGAGGATGATCTGCCACCCGCCGAACTGCGCGGGATGCTGCGTCTCAAGCAGAACGAACTGCGCCAGCAGGTGGATGAAGGACTCGACCGGCTCGAAAGGCTGGAAGCCCGCCTGCATCTGATCGAACAGGAAGAGCAGCAACCGGACTATGAAGTGGTCATCAAACCTGCCCATCCGCTGCAGGTCGCATCGGTGCGAGGTATCATCCCCAGCTATTGGGACGAAGGTCCCTTATGGGGCGATCTTTTCCATCAATTGAGCCAGGCCGGCCTCCGCGCTGACGGCCCATACCTGTCGTTGTACCACAGCGGGGAACCGGAAATCGACGTAGAAGCCTGCGCGCCCGTTCCCCTGGGTGCGACGAGGCTCCAGGGGTTATCGATCCGGACACTTCCAGGAGTCGAAAACATGGCCAGCACGCTCCACCAGGGTTCATTTGTAGGGCTGTCTGGCGCCTATGCGGCGTTGTTGAAATGGATCGACCTCAACGGATACCACGTCACCGGGCCCGACCGTGCGGTCTACCTGCGATTGCCGGAAGCAGGCCAGTCCCGCCAGGACCCAAACGCCATCACGGAAATGCAGGTTCCGGTCGGTAAGGATTGAGATTTGATCAGTTCCTGTATCGATTTGCTTCGAGTTTTTTATACGCAATGTCACCCTGAGCGTCGGATTGAGTATTCCTGAGTGTAGACGAAGGACATATCGAAATCCAGAGCGAAGGGTCTCCCGCCCTACAGGTGGGGATTCTTCACTCCCTTTGGTCGTTCAGAATGACAATAGTAATTTTAAAAAATCAACCAGTGGCCACTGTTTTGATCGCTAACCAACCATACATTTTCAGGAGTCAGGAACATGTCTGAGAAAGAATATAAGTTATCGCCCATCGGGCAGGTAGAGGCAGGGCTGGATGGATTCGCGCTGAAGATCGCGCCGCAGTATCGCGCAGCCTTGAGCGGCCTGGACGGATTCGGTCACATCAACGTGCTGTGGTGGAGCCATTATCTGGACACGCCAGAGCACCGCAGCATTATGGAAGCCGAGCAACCCTACAAGAACGCACCCGCCAGACTGGGTATCTTTGCCACCCGTTCGCCGTTGCGCCCCAACCCGATCTGCGTCTCGACGGTGGACCTTTTGAGCGTGGACCTCGAGAACGGCTTGGTCATCGTACCGTGGATCGACGCCGAGGATGGCACCCCGATCCTGGATATCAAGCCTTACCACCCGTCCAGTGACCGCGTCCGCGATATCCGTATGCCGGAGTGGTGCCAGCACTGGCCGCAGTGGTACGAAGAATCGGGCAAATTCGATTGGGAGGCCGAGTTCGTCAACGCGCGATAAGCAAATACCCTATTAGATGTCATTGCGAGTGAGCGCAGCGAGCGTGGCAATCTCAAGGCTACGGGTTACTTGAGATTGCCAGGTCACCCTTCGAATGCCGGGCTCCTCGCAATGACATTTGAAATACTATCCCAACTCCCCCACAGCCCTCTCCACTTCCTCTAAAATCTCGCCAGATTTGACCAGCGCCTTCATGGTATTGTGATCGGGATACAGCGGACGGTCCACTTCCAGGTGCTTCACGTGCTTGCGGATGACTTCACGCGCTTTCCCTGTCCCTTTCCCCGGCATGAACTCGCGGAAATCCAGCGCCTGGGCGGCGGCCATGAACTCGATCCCCAGCACGCCGTAGGCGTTGTCGATGATCTGCCCGTTCTTGATGGCGGTGTTCATGCCCATCGAGACAAAGTCTTCCTGGTCCGCTGCGGCGGGGATGGACTGGATCGAAGCAGGCACAGACAAAATACGCTGCTCGACGATCAAATGGTCGGCGGTGTACTGGCTGAGCATGAAGCCGGAGTAGAAGCCGGGGTTGTGCGCCAGGAAGTCGGGCAAGCCCACCGATAGCGCGGGGTTGGTCAGGCGGTTGAGCCGCCGCTCGGACAGCACGCAGACCATGGTCACGGCTGCTCCGGCCATGTCCATCGGCAGCGACACCGGGCTGCCCTGGAAGTTCGCACCGGTCAGTGTCAGCCGGTCTTCAGGAATAAAAATTGGGTTGTCGCCCACGCCGTTCAATTCGATCTCCACCTGTGAGCGCGCGTAGGCAATCGCGTCCCGCGCTGCGCCGATCACCTGCGGGGTGGAACGCATCGAGTAGGCGTCCTGTACCTTGGTCTTCATCTTGCCGGTCGTCAGGTCAGAACCTTCGATGCATTTGCGGATGTTGCTCGCCGACGTTACCGCGCCCTTGAACCCACGCAACTCATGCAGCTTGGTATTGTAGGGTTTGAGATTTCCCAGCAGCGCCTCGATGGACATGGCTGCTGCGATCTCGGCCTGCTTGATAAAGCGCTCCATATCGTAGATGTGGATGGCGGACATGGCGGTCAGCAGGTTGGAGCCGTTGATGGCGGCCAGGCCGTCACGCGCCTGCAAACCGGGGACTTCGATCCCGGCCCGCCGCATCGCTTCGGATCCCGGAAGCCGCTCGCCATTTCCCCCACCTTGGGGGCCTAAGAAGGCTTCTCCTTCCCCCATCAACAGCAGCGCCGCCTGCGCCATCGGAGCCAGGTCACCGGAGGCGCCTACCGAGCCCTTTTGACAAACAACTGGTGTGACGCCTTTGTTGAGCATCTCCACCAGTGTCAGCGTGATCTCCGGTCTGCAGCCCGAATTGCCGTGCGCGTGGACGTTGATACGTCCCGCCAGCGCGCCGCGCACGTACTCAATCGGCGCGGGTTCGCCAATCCCGGCGGCATGGTTATAGATCAGGTATTTCTGGAACTCCTTCACCTGCTCGTCACTGAGTAGCACTTCCGAGAACTCGCCGATGCCGGTATTGGTGCCGTACATGATCTCTTTGTTGGCAAGTTTTTCCTCCAGCATAGTACGGCAGACTTTTATTCGCTCCAAGGCTTCGGGGGCTAATTCAACTTTCTCGTTATCTCGCGCAATCGCAACGAGTTTTTCAATCGTGAGGGACGATCCGTCGAGGGTGATGGGCATGGGCAGGCTCCTTATGAAAGATACTCGAATTGTAATCTCGTTTTTGCGGGGTGGCGGTGCTATACTCAAAAATATCGACAACATAATTAGGACCTTCATGAAATGGCAGAGGTCTTCATGAACAATATACAATTAGCGATATTCAGCTCTGAAGCCGTCATTATTGTTCTCCTGGTGTTGTTCCTATTCCGCATGAGGTCGCGCTTCGGCCTTTCACCACTCTATGTTACTCTGGGCGTTTTCCAGCCTGTCCAGACGCTTCTGGCCTCAACCTTCTATGTGGAAATCCTACCGGGGGCGATTGTCAGTCCAGGTTCTGTGATCATGTTCACGGCACCAGTTTGCTGTTTTACTAGTATACATTTTCGAGGATGCGATTGATCTGCCAGCAAAATACGATCAGTCGCTGGAAGCATGAGAATAGTTAGCGGAGACCGATTTGATCTCCGATTTTGATTTATACAATCGCGATGATTTTTCAATCGTGAGAGACGAATCGTCAAGGGTGATAGGAATGGGAGTCCCCTTAAAAAGAATGACGATATTGTAATCCTATTTGGAGTTGTGAAATGTTATATTGATTTCCTAATGACTATCGGGTGTTCGTTTTTTAGCCAAGTCCCAGGAATGTTAGTATGGAAGAGAAACGTAAAAATAAGACCCTGTCCAATCAGGGTGAATCGAAAGCGCGCAAGACCGACAATCGTCAATCCAAACCCGCCAGAAGACGACAAGTTCAATCCGTCTCGGCCAAAGAATCTGTAGACATGACTGAACAAATTCAATTAAGAGAAGCACTGCGGCAATCATTGGAACAAGCCACGCGCAGCCAGCGTATGGTATTGGCCCTCAGCCAGGCAGCACAGAGCATCTCGCGCGCCCGCACGATAGAAGGTGTGTATCAAGCCATTCAGGAGCAAAGCTCCCGCCTGGGATATCAGACCACAGGGTCGGAATTGACCGCTGATGGTAAATTGCGAATTGTGTTTACTGGTTACAAACCAAGCCTGATACGCAAGGCTGAAAAATTGACCGGGTTTTCACAAAGCGACTACCTGTTCTCTCCTCGCCAGGGCAGCGTATATCAACGAGTATTGTTTCACAGTGAAACTGTTCATCTTCGGGATAGTGCGCAAGCGGTTGCGGAAGCATTGCCCTCCAAAATGCATACATTGGCTCGACAGATCGCTGACATAGTCGGCCTGGCTCCAACCACCTTTGCCCCACTGATCGCAGGGGGAGAAACGCTCGGCGTCCTGGCGTTCACGGGGCCAAACCTTACCGAAGCAGACAACCCCGCTATCACTGCATTTGCTGGTCAGGCCGCGATTGCCATGCAAAACGCCCGGCTGTACGAGGCCGCCCAGAAAGAAATCGCCGAACGCAAGCAAGCAGAAAAAAGCCTGCGCGAGAGCGAGGAGCGTTATCGCGACCTGGTCGAGAACATTCAAGACCTTGTTTGTACCCATGATTTGCAGGGCAATATTCTCTTTGTCAACCAGGCGCCTGCCATACTTTTAGGCTATGCCTCCAACGAATGGGTCGGACGGAACTTGCGTGACCTGTTGTCGCCAAAAGTACGCGACCAATTTGACACATATTTGTCTTCCATCCAGCGGGATGGAAGCGCAAGCGGCTTCATGCGGGTTCTAACCAGAAATGGCGAAGAGCGGCTTTGGGAATACAACAACACCCTGCGCACGGAAGGCATTGACACGCCAATTGTGCGCGGCCTGGCGCGTGATGTCACCGAGCGCAAGCGGGCAGAGGAGTTGCTGCGTGAGAGCGAAGAACGCTTCCGTCAGATGTTCGACAACATGAGCAGCGGTGCGGCGATTTACGAAGCAACGAAGGACGGCGAAGATTTTATCTTAAAGGATTTCAACTGGGCAGCAGAAAGGATCGAACAAGTGGCCAAGCAAGATCTGATCGGCAAACGCGTCACCCAAGTGTTTCCAGGTGTCGTTGAGTTTGGTCTATTTGAAGTATTCCAGCGCGTTTGGCGAACCGGTGTTCCGGAACATCATCCCATTTCGCTTTACAAAGATGGGCGGATTGCAGGATGGCGAGAGAACTATATCTACAAACTGCCCTCGGGAGAAATCGTAGCGATTTACGATGACATCACCGAGCGCAAGCGGGTGGAGGATGCGCTGCGCGAGAGCGAAGAACGCTATCGCAATATATTCAACGGTGTCCGGGATGCAATTTTCGTCGAAACGCTCGACGGCAAGATACTGGCAGCCAACGACCGGGCATGCGAAATGTACGGCTATACCCGCGCAGAATTTCTGACCAAATCTGTTGCCGATCTCGTGCCTGAGGGTCAGTCAATTCTGATGTCAACCAGTAAAGAAATCCAATCTGCACCGATGGAGACTGTCAACCTTCGTTCCAATGGCGAGCGTTTTCCCATAGAGATCAGTGGCAGGGTGGAAATAATCAATGGCGAGGAATTGTTATTGGTTATCGTGCGCGATATCACCGCCCGCAAGCAGGTGGAAGACAGGCTGCATCAAAGCGAGGAGCGCTACCGCCTGATCACAAATACCGTTTCAGATTATGTGTTTTCAACGATGGTGGAAAAGGATGGCTCGCTGAAACTCAACTGGGTGGCGGGGGCGTTTGAAAGCATAACCGGCTATACCTTCGAAGAATACGTTGCCCACGGTGGCTGGCGGGCGATGTTGCACCCGGATGACCGGGAAATGGACGACCGCGACTTGCAAACGCTCCATAAGAACCAGAAGGTAATTTCAGAACTGCGGACATTGAAGAAGGACGGGAATGTGGTTTGGGTGCGAGTGTATGCCCATCCGGTCTGGGATGAACAGGAACAGCGACTGACCGGCATCCATGGAGCAGTTCAGGATATTACCGAGCGTAAGCAAGCGGATACAGCGCTGGCAAAAGAACGCAGTCTGCTGCGCGCACTCACTGACAACATACCGGACAAGATTTACTTCAAGGATTTAGAAAGCCGCTTCCTCTTGATTAACCACGCCCAGGCTCGTGCATTTGGTCTAAGCGACCCCGCGCAAGCGATTGGCAAAACGGACTTTGACTTTTTTACGGAAGAACACGCCCGACCAGCCTATGAGAATGAACAAGCCATCATACAATCCGGCCAACCTTTGGTAGGCAAGGAGGAAAAAGAAACATGGCCCGATGGGCGAGTGGGGTGGGCCCTTACCACAAAAATGCCTCTCCGCGATGAAAAAGGGAATATCATCGGTACGTTTGGTATCTCCAAAGACATCACCGAGCGCAAGCGGGCGGAGGCTGCATTGCGTGAGAGCGAACAGCGATTCCGTCATCTGTTTGTCGCCTCCCCTGATGCATTGATGTTAATCGATCCTTCCGATCCTGCCGTCGATTGGCCAATTGTGGACTGCAACGAAATTGCTTGCCAGATGAACGGGTACACACGCGAGGAATTGATCGGCAAATCAGTCGATATTCTCAACATCACTAAGGGGACTCCGCAAGAGCGTGCCGCCTACCTGGAGCGCATCAGACGCTCAGGTGTGTTACATCTGGAATCCTTCCATCGCCATCGCGACGGTCATATCTACCCGGTCGAAATCTCAACGTCTATCGTCACATTCGAAGGGCATGAACTGGTTTTAGGCATTGACCGAGACATCACCGAGCGCAAGCAGGCGGAAAAGACTTCAGAGCAAAGAGCGCACGAACTCCAGACCCTCTACCAAACATCCCTCGAAGTCAATGCCCAGGTGGATCTGGATTCCCTGCTTCGGGCCATCGTGCAGCGCGCCGCATCACTGGTCGGGGTGGACAGCGGCGGATTATATTTAATGCAGGCAGACGGACAAAGTCTCAAGCTGGTAGTTGGGCATAATTTGCTGGAACACTACACTGGGATGACGCTCAAGCTGGGCGAAGGTCTCTCTGGCAAGGTGGCGCAAAGTGGCAAAGCCATGGTCGTAAACGATTATCAGAGGTGGAAGGGGCGAGCCAAAATCTTCGACAACACTACTTTGCGCAGCATGCTGGGAGCTCCGCTTAGGGTCAAAGACAAAGTGATCGGCGTGATCAACGTATCAGATCGCACGCGCTCAGGTTCATTCTCCAAGGAAGAGATTCGTTTGGTGAGCCTGTTTGCCGACCAAGCCGCCCTGGCAATTGAGAATGCACGCCTGTTCGATGACGCGCAACGCCGCCTCAGGCGAACCACGGCTTTGCGAGAGATAGACCAGGCAATTGTGGGAAGTATGGATATTCAGCATGTGCTCAAGATCGTTCTCAAACGTACGATCAGTGAATTGGGTGTGGATGCCGCTGTCATCCTTTTATTCGATCCAAAAGAACAAAACTTGCACTATGAACTTGGGAGTGGGTTCCGGGCGGACTCGCTTCAATTTACCCGTTTGCGGCTGGGGGAGGGCTACGCCGGGCGAGCGGCGTTGGGAAAGCAAACCATATATATTCCAGATCTTCGGGTACGCAATACGGATTTCCTGCGCTCGCCGACTTTTCATCAGGAAGGCTTTGTCTGTTACTTCGGAGTTCCTTTGATCGCCAAAGGCGAGATCATGGGCGTGCTGGAGGTCTTTCATCGCGCATCGCTCAATCCGGATATAGAATGGTTGAGCTTCATGGAAACGCTGGCTGGCCAGGTTGCGATTGCCATCGATAACGCAACGCTGTATAGGAATTTACAGCATTCCAACGTAGAACTCTCCCTGGCATACGATGCTACTATCGAGGGCTGGTCACGGGCGCTCGATCTACGCGACAGGGAAACGGAGGGCCATACCCTGCGTGTGACTGAACTCACCAAGCGAATGGCAGAAGAAATGGGCATGAGCGAAGAAGAGTTGGTCCACATACGACGCGGCGCATTGTTGCACGATATAGGCAAGATGGGTGTTCCAGATCGTATCTTGCTCAAGCCCGATACGCTGACCGACGAAGAATGGAAAATCATGCACAAGCACCCTATCTTTGCATACGAGATGCTCTCACCCATTGGGTTCTTGCTCCCCGCCCTTGACATTCCCTACTGCCATCACGAGAAGTGGGACGGCGCGGGCTATCCGCGCAAGTTGAAAGGTGATGAAATTCCTCTCGTCGCGCGCATCTTCGCTGTAGTGGATGTTTGGGATGCGCTGACCAGCAACCGCCCATATCGTCCTGCCTGGACAAAAGATCAAGCCTTGGAATACATCTGGGAACAGTCTGGAAAGCATTTCGATCCAAATGTTGTGGAAGTCTTTTTGAGGTTGATTGCTGAAGAGTGAATGCTCGTTTCCTTGAACCCTGAGGTAAAATCAATCCCTATGCAAAAAGAATACATCCCCAAAACTGCGATGAGCATCCACGCCCACCCGGATGACCAGAATTTTACCATTGCCGGGACACTGGCCAAATGGGCAAGGGGGGATGAGAAAGAAAAGGTATTAAGCCGTGGTGGCTATCAGAGGATGGCTCGTGTGTAATAAGCTGACGATAATAATAGTGAGGAAAATATTTCCGTTTGAGATCAGGCAGAGATGGTTTCTTTCTCCGTAGTTGCCGGCGCAAATCTCTTCTCTGCTCCCAATTTCAAGTGCAAAGCAAAATATCCTGTCGCAGAAGCCAGACAAAAGAATCCGCCAATGTACCAGAGCAAGTGCGGATCAAGATTGTCGAGAACATACCCTGCCGCGCCGGGTCCGATCGTGTTGGGAATCGATGTGATGAACCCTACGGCTGCCATATATCGTCCGCGCATGTCTTTGGGAGCAAAGCCCGCGGCGATCACCTGGCTGGTTGGGAAGTAGAACATCTCTCCAATGCAGACGATGATTGCCGCGATCACAAACATCACAAACCCGGTTACTATGCCATACATGAAAACCCCTACCGCAAAGATTCCCGCACCCAACATCATCATCAGAAACGGGGGGCGGGAACGGATCATACGACTGATCCAGAATTGGAACAACACAACTTCCAGCCCTGTAATGGAAAGAATCACGCCATAGCCTCTACTGTCAATACCATGTACATCCCGCAAATATACAGCAAGTGAGCCATATTGCTGAATGTAAACGATCAATGCCAGCACCCCTGAAACGACGAATCCGACGAAGGGCAGATCACGGATGACGACCCGATAGCCTTTTACCGTTTCCCAGAGGCTTTCTTCCTTGTGTCCCGCCTCTTCCCTGACCTGCGGCTTGGTCTCCGGTAACAGACGGAAGAGCAGTGCTGCGGCAATGCAACTGACGATTGCGTCAATGATGAACAGGGTGAAAAAGGAACGCGCCGCGATCAACCCGCCCATGGCTGTACCGAAGATCCACGCGTAATTGAATACCACGCGCAGAATACCGTATCCCTCCTGTCTTTTTGCTTCAGGTAGAATATCAGCCAGCATTGCCTCGTGCGCTGGATTAGCTACGCTGGCAAGCAGACCCACCACAATGATCAGAGGGTACATCAGTTGCATGCTGTTTACCAGACCCAGCAAGAGACTGCTCAAGCCACTGAATAACAATCCAAATAGAATTAATCTTCTGCGTCCGAATTTGTCTGCCAACGCGCCGCCCACCGTACTTCCTGCCAAAGCGAAGAACGAATTCATGCCTAAAAGTATTCCAGCCTGCATCATGCCCACACCAAATTTTTGTGTGACATAGAGAGAGAAGAAAGGAAAGAGTATCGTTCCACCCAGCGCATCAATGAAACGCGTAAGGACAACGATCCAGAACAAGCGAGGAAATTCGTTATAGATCTTCTTGATATTTGCGAAAATTTGTTTCATGATGAAGACCTCAACCTTTTTAGGT
>CAZLOC010000097.1:0-11153 GCA_964560935.1 uncultured Anaerolineaceae bacterium
GTAACTACTTTGTATTCAACCAACTCAAGCGTCTTATCCAACGGAAATGGGATAGGAACACCCGAATAATCCAGGCTAGCCGAATCTGTCTGGATTTTCAACAGGCCAACGAAGGGCTCGTACCATTCCCTGTATTTAACGATGAAGCTGGCGCTGGTGTTACCAATTGTGACTGGTGTACGAAATTCGTTGCTTACCAGGATGGCCTGAGGAAATGTCCCGGCCGGGACCGTGACCGCCTCGCGAGCCCCAGTTGTTTCCGATTGGATTTTGACGATATTGCTGCGTAGAATATGTCCACTTTGTAGACCCGGCGCCTGAACTTTGACCGGTTGCTCGACGAGTTTCTCTACGCCCCAGGAATAAGACCAGTTATTTTCCTCGAATGATTGGTAGCTCGGTGCTGTGACGCCTGCTTCCTGGTAAGTGTTCAGAACGCCATCCAGGTAGTCGGATAGCAACAGGCTGATATAAATCAGTGGGAGGTTTACGATCGCCCTGTCCTGACATCTCACCGTATCATCGGTTGTGACTCCTGCGCTTTCATCAGTCACACGGAAACTTGCCAGATCGTTTTCTACGCCGGTTACTTGAAATATCATCCGTGCCTGACCCTCTGTGCCATTGGTCTGGTAGACCCATTCGTTGCCTGGCAGGAGGGGATATAGCACGTTTGCGCACGGGCCCTCGGGAAGCGGTGTGGGCGTTGTTGTTGGGGGAATTTCGGTTGGGGTGCTGGTTGGCGGCAAGTTTGTGATGGTCGGTGCGCTGGCCAGCTGCGGGGATGCCGTGCAGGCGTAGAGCAGAAGGAAGATGATCATCGCGCTAAATGTTCGCGGGCGATTGCTTTTCATTTGATTATCCTTTTCCTTCGACTTGGTCGCCACCTTGCAGGGCTTGTTCTGCCAACAGTTCTTTCGCGCGCGGGTCTTCACTGGGTTCGATCCGCCGCCCAAAGATCAAAAAGCCGGTGTGCGCCACCATTCTATCGGTGGGACGTAAACGGTCTGGTTCCGGCTTGTAATATCTCAGGTAAACCTCGCACATTTCTAGAAAAGCGAACTTGTTTCGCCGCAGTGCCCGCAGCAATGTCTCGGCCTGGTTGACAGTAGGGACAATTCCGCAGAAGAAGCCGCCCGGCTTGAGCGCAGCGCGGACCTGGGAAATGTAGTCATATGGATTGGCGACATCCAGAAAGAAGGCGTCGGCGTCGGTTTCGTCGAAACCTTCTTGAACGTCGCGCAGTTTGAAGTCCACGCGCGAGGCGAGTCCGGTGCGGGTAATGTTCTTACGCGCCAGGTTTTGCATCTCTTCACGTTGTTCATAGGATACGACGCGTCCATCCAGGCCGACGGCGTATGCCAGCGCGATCGTCATGGACCCGGAACCTGTTCCCGCTTCGATCACCGTCTGCCCCGGTCCGATGCCCATCGTAATCAGGATGAAGCCGATATCTTTGGGGTATAGGATCTGCGTATTGCGTTTCAGGTCAAGCAGCAGGTCTCCCAGCGCGGGTTGGAGCAGGAAGAACGGCGCGCCCAGGTGGCTGAAGACCTGGCTGCCCCAGGGCAGGCCGATCAGGTCATCGTGCTGGAGAATACCGCGATGGGTATGAAAATCCCCACCTGGCTGGAGGGGGAAGATAAAGCTCTTGTGTCGCAAGCCGACCAGTTGAACCAGATCGCCAGCTTGTGCGTGCGTGGATTTGGTGTTCCAGGGCATATGGTTATTTTACCCCACCCCCAACGCCGCGTTCTCCTGGCGGGAGAACGCGGGGAACCTCCTCCATTTCCGGCGGAAATGGGCTGGGCTGGGATGGGCCCCTCAAGCGCGTATTTATCACAAACAAAGCAACAAACATGCCGGACATAAGAAGGAAGAGCAGCCCAACTCCACCCAATATCAAGATGGAGCTAACAATGTCAAATTCGGGCATGGAAAGCATAATGCCCACGCCTCCTGCCATGGATAAGACAGCGCCGGCGTTCCAGGCGCCATGCAACAGCATAGCAAGAAACATCAAGCCGAACAGCCGGACATAACGTTTTTCCAGGCGGGCGTACGCGATGCCCCAACCCACCAGGCCTGCAGCCAGCATGTGCATCGTGCCGCTGATCGCACGCATGGTCAATGTAATTGCCCAGGTTTCATCGGCGGTCACACTGGCGAAGAGGCTTTCTGACAGGGCAAATCCTGCGCCGCTCAAGATGCCCAGCGCAAATCCCTGCGCCGGCGTGCTGAGTCGATTCATGAGCAGCCACACGCCGAGGGATTTAAAGGTTTCCTCGATAATCGGGACGAATACCGATAAGAGTGTCAGCGCTGTTATCAATGTCAATGGGTTTTTCAGAAGGGGCCCAATCAGGAAAATCAAGCTTTCCAGATCAGGTGCCCCCTCGATCTGGTTGACCAGCCGTTCGATATCTGACATTTTTTCGGGATTTAGCGCCAAGTATACACCGAATACGATCAACCCAAAGATGATGACTATACCTTCTGCAATCACTGCTAACAACGGGCTTAGTGTCATCCCGCTGGCAAACACCCCCCAGGCGCGTTGGCTGGAACCCAGCGAGATGCGGTTTATAGCGATGCAGATAACCAAATAGATGGGTATGGCAACCGCAAAAAAGTACAGGATGGGTACGTACCAGTTTGCTCCGGGGGCGTCCCGGAAGAAAGTTGCAAGTACTACAAACAGCAACCATAGACCAGGAATCACAACCCACGCCCAGGGACGCAGTGAGGGTAAACTGAATGTCTCAAATTCCCGCCCGCGTAGGCGTCTCAGGCTCAACCAGGCAACGGGCAAGAGCAACAGTCCAATCGCGATCAATGAGCTGGCGGTCAGGATGGTTGCGAGTGGGGAAGGGTTGACTTCCCGCACTACACTTTCGTTCGCGGCTATCATAATCAGAGTCCCAATTGCTGCACTGATAGTCAAGAGCATGCCGCTCAGGCTGAAGATGAGCAAAAGGATAGAGCGCCAGTCTGTGCCGCGGGGTTGTGGATCCATTTATTTCTCCTGGATGGTGACGCTGATGAGTTTATCGCCCGGTGGCAGGCTGACGCCCGGTTGCGGATCGCGTGGTGTCAGTTGCTCGAGCACGTCCATGCCTCTAAGCACCTTACCAAAAATAGTGTGTTTGCCATTCAGGTGCGAGGCTGGCCCATAGGTGATAAAAAATTGGCTGCCATTTGTGTCTGGTCCGGAGTTGGCCATCCCCACCATCCCAGCCTGGTCAAATGTGAGGGTAGGGTCATTCTCGTTTTTGAACATGTACCCGGGGTTGCCCTGTCCCGTGCCGCTGGGGTCGCCGGTCTGCGCTATGAAGCCGGGCAGCACACGGTGGAAGGTAATGTCATCGAACCAGCCCTGCTGCGCCAGGAATACAAACGAATTCACTGCAAATGGGGCCTTCTCCGGGTAAAGTTGCAGCACAATGTCCCCCTTCTCAGTGTGTAGCGTAGCTATGTATTGTTTCTTCGTACTGACTGTCATCGGCGGACATTCTTCGAATTGGCGTCCACCCAGCACGATCAGGTTGATGATCTGGTTGAACGATTCGTAATCGGTGGAACCTGTATAAATCTGCCCATTGATAAGGAAGAATGGCAATCGCGGAATGCCAATGTTTGCGCCCTCCTGCGCAGCTTTCTGAACCCTTTCAATGGCTGCCGTACTATTGAAGTCAGCTGTGAAGCGGGCTTTGTCCATCTCGAGTTCTTCCGCCCGAGCCGTGACCCAGCTCTCGAAAGAGTCCACCGGTAGATCGACCCATTCAATTTGCCTTTCAAACAACAGATCGTGCATCTCCCAGAATTTATCCTGGTAGGTGGCGGCTTCTGCCGCGCGCGCAGCCAGTTCACCTTTATCGAAAAGGGCTGTATAGGGATAGTAGCGGTAGACAATGCGCACATCGTCCGGATGATCTTCGAAAATCTTTTGCAATAAGGGCAGGTAATTGCAATCCGTACATTGGAAGTCATCATAAAGGATGAGGGTAACGGCGGCTTTCTCTGCACCACGCGTATGGTCTTCTGCGCTGACGGGCGCAAACAGGGATTGGGCGTCAGGGCCTGGCGTGGGTTGCAAATCCAGGCTGGTACAGACCGGTTCGGTGGGTGGGGGCGTCGGGATGATAATAGTCGCTTCTGTTGGCGCGGCAGTGGGGGTTACCGATGAGACTGCTGGCGCACAGGTCGCAAGAAAAAAAATGACGATGAAAGTGAGTATGAATAATTTTGGCATAGCTTTTCTTTTGTAGCGACTACTTTCACTTTATGGCTGCTTGTAATTCCTCGAACGAGGTCATCCACGATATGCGATTGACAAAATCGGCCAGCGAATCGCTTTGCGCACGCAGTGCACAGACGGCCGGTCCAACCGGGTCTTCCCCAGCTGGGCCGCCCGGCACATCAGCATAGGCGCCATAAAAGGCGAAGTAGGCCTGGTTCAGCTTGCGGATGGCATATCCGTTTTGCCAGAAGATTTCCCTGCGCGCTTCCATGTAGGCTTCAGCTTCTTCGATTTTACCTTCTTCCAGCAATTTGTCAGTAGTAACGCGCGTCTCGTGCATTTCGGCGCGGAAATCGAAGGGCGGCGGTTCTCCTTCGGGAGAGGGGGAGGCCGGTTTGACGGAAGCAAGCTGGAGAGGCGTGGGAGATGCGGTTGTCAGTTCGGGATAATAGCGTTGCATCACTATCTGCCCGATTTCGCCGCCGACGATAGATGCAGTCGTCTCGTTCATGGTGCGCAGTTCGGGCGTAGCATTATAAAGAAAGCCGAGTGGACGCAGGGTCAGGAAGTTGTGAGTCCATTCGTGCGCGATGGTATCGATCAGCCAGGGCAGGCTGGTGGTGCGCATTACCATAGTGGGATATACGCCTACGCCGCCGATTGGCACAACCAGGGTGGAGACGTCCAGCGCGGCATCCACTTGATTTTCGATGGTTGCCTGTTGGTCCACGCTCAAGTTGGGCTGCACAGAGATGTTAGTAAGCTGCTCGATGCGGTCGCGCGGCGAGACGATCAAACCCATCGGTACGGCGCTGGAATGGTACAGCACCGGAGGGACGGACTGCCCGACGCTGGTGAGGTTTTGGTCTGCCAGTATCGCGCTGACCTGTTCCTGCAGGATTGATTCGGCCAGAGGAGCCAGTTGTTTCTGACGTTGATATAAAGCATCCATCTCAGCGCGCAAATGCGCGGAGGCGGCTTCTTTATCGGTGATGGCCGGATCAGCGTAGAGGCGGTTGAGCTGGTCTTCTCCTTGCAGTACGCGCTCAGTAAGATACAGGTATTGCATAACAACCTGTTTACGAGACTCGTGGTCCAAATAATTTGGCAGACCTGTCGCGCCGCTTTGTAGTTTGAGCAAAGTGGCATCCACGCTCCACTTGAAGTAATCGAACTCGACGGGGCGCGTGTAGGCGCGCGCACGCTCAACCGGCTCGTTAGAAATGGTGTTGCTGCCGGTAAGCAGCAGGATGCAGAGCAGGATGTAAATAATAAGGTCGATGAGGCGCAGGATGCGCGTGAACATGTGCAGGATTATAACCAGGATTGTTAAACGCCAGATAAGATGGAATATTTCTGAATTGACGCAGCGAATGTAACGCAAAAAAACCGCCGCTAGAGTATAGCGGCGGGATTGTGGGTGATATTTATTGTACCTGTTGCAAATCTTGCAGGTTAGGTGATGTGGGAACCCGCTCAACCCAGTAGTCATGGATCGTGACGTCTGATTCTTCACGCAGATTTGCGAGAAACTCATCGAAAGCGGTCTGTCGAGCCTGTTGATATCCACTGGCTGTGAGAGGTACAGTCGTATGTCCCAGTTTTTGAATGATGTGCCAGCCAAAATTGGATTGTATCGGTTCGCTGATCTCGCCATCTTCAAGATCGAACGCAGCCGTTTCGAACTCCGGCACCATCTGTCCTTTGCCGAACCAGCCCAGATCGCCACCGTTGACAGCGCTGCCGGTGTCTTGCGAAAGTTCGGCTGTCAGTGTGGCAAAGTCTTCGCCGTTGTTCAGGCGTTCAAGGATCGTTTTGGCGGTTGCTTCATCTTCCACCAAGATGTGGCGGGCCCAAACCTGTTCATCTTCCATGGGCGTATCCGCTGTGACAGCATCGAACAGTTTTGTGCGCAGCAGTTCGGTCTCGAATAATTGACGATACTGTTTTTCGGTCAAGCCAATATCTTCAACACCTTTGAGGGCATCATCAAATCGTCCCTGATAGCCTTCAAGCGTGTATGGCGTGGCTGTGGGAGAGGGCGTGGAGGTTGGCGCGGGCGCGGAAGTGACTGTTGCCGTAGCAGACAGGTCAGGGGTTGCAGTGGGAGGCGGCGTGGAGGTTGGTCCCTCGGTTGGAACTGGCGTCGCTGTGACCAGTTCTAATTGTGCAGCTGAAAGAGTTGGGTAGGTGACAGTTACTTCCGTGGGAGTGATGGTGGGCGTCGGGGTGCCATTGGGGAAGAAATTGAATTGTCCCCGGGTAAATGTCTCCACTTCTTCTGCGGTCACACTGATACCGCGCTGTTTTGCTTCCTGCCGAATCAGGGACTCATCTATCATCACATCCAAAATCTGTTGCCCAATACTGGTGGGTGTATCCAAACTGGCTTGAATTTGATCGAGTTGTGCAGTCACATCAAGACCAAAGAGTTGCTGGTATTGCAGATACTGCATGTATTGGTTCAGCAACTGATTGCGTTGCATCATGACGCGTGCCTGGAATTCTTTTGAAGTGATCTTTTCGCCATTGACTTCAGCGACAGGTTGGCGTGCTTGCAGGTAATTGAGATCCAGGTAGCCATATGCCAGGATGAGAACAACAACTGCCACAACACCAATTGCAATGGATTTGATCAGTCTGACTTGTCGTCGTTCTCGTTCAAGGCGAGCGATGTGTTTTTTACTTTGAATTGTGGGTTTGGGTGCCATTGCGATTCCTTGTGCCGCAACAAGTTTAGAAACTGTCCTGCATTTTCGATGGTTGCGGTACTTGACACAGTTGTGGAGCATGGAACGATCCCAGGATCCACAATTGTGTTGCCGGGATTAGAAGTGACCCTCTTCCCAGTATTTGCCCGTGAAAGGCAACAGGGCGATGTGGCGAGCGCGCTTGATGGCGGCAGCTACTTCACGCTGGTGTTTAGCGCATGCGCCGGTCTGGCGGCGGGGGCGGATCTTGCCATCATCTGCGATATATCGCTTGAGAAGTTCTACCTTTTTATAGTCTATACTCAGTTCTTTATCTGAGCAGAACTGGCAGAACTTCGGGCGTGAGTAGAAGCGGCGTTCGGGACCACCCGAGCCACCGCCACGATTGTTTCGTTCTTCAGGCATTTTTTACTCCGATTGCCCCTTTCTAGAAGGGGAATTCATCTTCATCAGCGATCGGTTCAGTTTGGCCTTCCTCCTGCACCGATTCCTGAGATTGGTTGCTATTATCACGACGGTCGCCCAGCATCATCATTTCATTGGCAACGACTTCTACGCTGGTATGCTTCTGGCCTTCTTTGTCTTCCCAGCGGCGGGTTTGCAGGCGGCCCTCGATATAGATTTGTTGTCCTTTATAGAGATACTGCTTGCAAATTTCTGCCAGGTTGCCCCAGGCTACGATGTTAAACCACTCAGTCTCAGTGCGGCGTTCACCGTCTGCGGTATTCCACGAGCGGCTCACAGCGATCGTAAAGGTGGTCACCGGGCGTCCTGAGGGGGTGTAGCGCATCTCAGGGTCCTTGCCCAGATGACCGATGACCATGACTTTATTCAAACCTCGGCTCATAGCTTTCTCCTTTTCTAATAACCGAGAACACACGACACTAAAGTTTATTATACAGCGGTCAACATATAGCGCATGACCGGTTCCAGAAAGCGGATATTGCGGTCCAGATCGGCTGTGGCCTCGGCGGGCAGACTGACGTTAAAAAGCACATACTGGCCTTCACGTTGTTTGCGGATCAGGTAAGCAAGCTTACGCTTGCCCCACACGTCCACTTTGTCAACTTTGCCACCTGCATCCGTGATCCAGCCTTTTACCCGCTCGACCATTTCGTTAAAAGCGGTCTCATCCAGGTCGGGCTGGACGATGCAAACCAGTTCATAATTACGCATGAGGGAAACCTCCTTTCCATGGGTTTGCTCCCGTTCAAAACCGTAGGTAAGCCGGAAGCGGAAAGGCACGAGTAAACGTACCTGAGCGGGCGAAGTTTACCACAAAATGGGGGATTCGCGGGTCTGGATTTGTAGTCTTGGGCGTTGAATCTATCGCGTCTTTTCGTACCCAAAACTGCTCCCGCTTTATGGTTTGTATTGATCCTGAAAGATTTTCCGAATTTTCATGTTTTTTATGCGCAACTTTATGAGGTGATGTGTGTTATTAGCAGAAGAATGTTGACATTCAAACACAATAGTTGTAGTATATAAACATAATCGAACACACTTTTGTTAGGTCGTTGTAAGGTGCACAGTCACCACAAAATGCATTCGCGCATTGAGAGATGTAATGAACGCAATAGAACGCCAAAACAAAATCGTAGAACTTGTCCTTGAAAATGGAAGGGTCGATATCCCTGAAATTTGCGAGATATTCGATGTGTCCGAAATGACGGCCCGACGGGATTTGAATGAGTTGGACCGGCAGGGTTTGCTACGGCGTGTACATGGCGGTGCAATTGCCAACCTCGGGCGTAGCTACGAACCGCCTTTCCAGACCCGGTCCGTCAAGAACCAGTCTGCCAAGACAGCGATTGGCCTCAAGGCGGCTGAATTGATCTATGATGGCGACAGTATCGCTTTAGATGTTGGTACGACCACTTTAGAAATAGTTCCTGGATTACGGGGAAAGCGGAACCTTACGATTGTTACTTCCTGCCTTCAGATTGCTTCCAAAGTTGTCGATCAAATATCCTTAGATATTGACGCCCGTTTGATTTTGACGGGCGGTATTATTCGCCAGCGCGAATTATCGATGATAGGGCCAATCCCTGAACATGTTTATCAAGAACTGCATGTGGATAAGGCCTTTATCGGGATAGGGGGAATCAGCCTCGAAGATGGCCTGACAGAATACAACATCGAAGATACGCAGATTAAAAAAATGCTCGTTCGCAGTGCTCGCGAAAAAATTGTCGTTGCAGATGGAAGTAAATTTGGCGTGACCACCTTTGCATCGGTTGTACCTTTGACGGCTGTTGACAAGATCGTTACGGATAAATCTGCATCACCCGACATCATCGAGCAGATTCGCAAACAAGGTATCGAAGTAATTCTGGCAGATTGAGTTTTTTCGAACTTGGAAAGGAGAAAGCCGATGGAACTTATGTTGGAGTCTCAAACCAAAGTGAATCCTGGACAAACCGAAACATATATGGCTTTTCGCGGTGCCGTCCCTAAACCTACGGATGAAGATGCTCATTTGCGTCATATCCTGCGTTTTTATATGGTTCGTGCCATGCAAAAACGTGGAGAACAGGATGTGTATGTGCTGCCCATGTTGAATCTGGCAGAGAAAACCGTTCGGGTAGATGTAGCCGCGGGGTCACCGGGCAAATATACTCTGTCTATTTGCGAACCGGGTTCAGTGGCGCCAGAGACTGAAGATATCCTGGATATCCTCAAAGATGTAGAGGGGGTGGATGTTATTGTCTTGCATTCACAATATGGACAACCCGGGAATGTTATGACCAAATTCAAGGAACAACTTGAATCCGAAAAATTCCACTTATTGGCGGTTGTTCCGCCACCTTTTGATGATGTGTATGAATATGACATCTGGATGTTTGAGACTACCTTTAGAAATCTTTTCGAAGGGAGCTAGGCCATGACGAACAATACCTCTGCTGCAAGGATCTACAAAATTGTGGTTGCGTGTGGTACAGCGATCGCGACATCCACGCATGTCGCAATCAAAATCAAGGAATTATTGGAAGAGCGTGGCCTGAAAATTCACACCATCCAATGCCGTGTGCTGGAAGTTCCTTCCCTGGCGCCTGATGCTGACCTGGTCGTTGCCACCGCCCAAGTTCCATATGATATTGATGTTCCGTTTGTGGATGGAATTCCGTTCCTTACAGGAATAGGGGTAAAGGAGGTGATTGATAAGATAGAAACAATATTGAAAGCCAAGTGATTTCTTTTCTACAAAATTCATAAGAAGGAGAATGCAAGATGGAAACCATTAAGTCAATTTTCGATTTCCTGACCGGACTGGGTTCACCAGTCATGTTACCGATCATCATTTTTATCCTTGGGCTGATCCTGGGGCAGAAAGTTGGTCGCGCATTCATCTCGGCCATTACAGTCGGTGTAGGCTTCATTGGCCTCGGCCTGGTGATTACGCTGCTCTTTGATGCACTTGGCCCGGCCACAGCCGCATTGGTTGAAGCAACGGGTATCCAACTCACTGCTCTTGACGTTGGTTGGGGCGTAGCGGCTGCCATTGCCTTTGGGACCGCGGTTGGTTCTCTGGTCTTCATCGTTGCCTTGGGTGTCAATTTGATTATGTTGGTGTTCAATTGGACCAAGACACTCAACGTGGATATGTGGAACTACTGGCACTATGCCTTCACCGGCTCGCTGGTATACCTGGTGAGCGGCAGCCTGGTGTTGGGCCTGATCGCTGCGGCGATTCATGCCATCGTTTCGTTGCTGATTGCCGACTGGACTGCAAAAGACGTACAAGACTTCTTCAAGATTCCAGGTGTCTCGATCCCGCAGGGCTGGGCAGTGACCAGTGTGCCGATCATCAAAGGCCTGAACTGGGTTGTGGAGAAAATCCCTGGCCTGCGCGACATCTATTGGGATTCTGAAGGCATGCAGAAACGTCTTGGCGTATTTGGTCAGCCGATTGTCATGGGAGCTATCCTTGGTTTGTTGTTTGGCCTGATCGCATATGGCTTTCAGACCAAGGTTCTGATGTTGGCTGTCCAGATGGCAGCTGTAATGTTGCTTATCCCGCGCATCATTGCCATCTTTATGGAAGGCCTGACGCCACTCTCTGAGGCTGCGCGCGTTTTTATGCAGAATCGCTTTGCCGGACGCGATTTCTACATTGGTCTGGATTCAGCTATTCTGATTGGTCATCCCATCACTATCGCTGCTGCGATCATCCTCATCCCGATCACGCTCTTCCTGGCTGC
>CAZLOC010000098.1:0-10929 GCA_964560935.1 uncultured Anaerolineaceae bacterium
GCGGCCGCCTTTTCTGCCTGAGGTTCGGGCGGGACAAAGCCTTTAGGTAGTATGTTCGCTTCCGTCACGATACGCGGGACAATGGATTCCCAGTTTACTGGCATCAGGTGCAGGCCATTGACACCCTGTAGCTTCTTGACCTTCTCGATCAACTCCAACGCGATCTGCACGCCTTCCTCGCTGGCGTTGTCACCGGCGTCTTTCATGCGCGCGAGCAACGGTTCGGGGATGAACACGCCTGGTACTTCATCGTTCATGTAGCGCGCCATGGTATAGCTTTTAAGAGGGGTAATCCCAACCAGGATATATACTTTGTTGAGGATATTACGTTTGGCAATTTCATTCAGCCAGACCTCCAGGCCATCAGCATCATAAACCAGGTTGGTCTGGAAGAATTGCGCGCCAGCATTGAATTTCTTCTCTTCGCGAAGGGCCTGGAACTTCGGTTCGGAAGCGAAAGGCGAGGCTGCCGCGCCAAGGAAGTACCTGGGCGGAAATTTGATCGGACGGCCATCCAGGTAATGGGCTTCGTCGCGGATGCGGCGCAACAGCCAGAGCATCTGAACAGCATCAAGGTCAACGATGTCCATGCGCCCGCGGGGAGGCGGTGCGAGCACCATGCTGTCGCCGGAGAGACACAGGATGTTTTTAATGCCTAAAGCATTAGCACCCATCACCTCGGCCTGGAGTCCAACCCGGGTACGGTCGCGGGCTGCAATCTGCATGACTGGTTCTGCGCCTTCGCCGATGGCGATGGTAGAGCAAGCCCAGGAGGACATGCGCGCCGCTGCGGAGGGACAGTCTGTAAAGTTGATGGAGGTCACATAGGGTTTCACCAACGCGATATTTTCTTTTAATTTTTTAGTCGCAACCGTGGCAGGCGGGGCTACTTCAGTCGTCACGACGAATTCGCCCTCTTTCAGCCTGCGTTCCAACTCAGAGACAGGTTCTTCGTAGCCCGGCGCATGGTATTTTGCATCGCCCTGCCACCATTCCGGTTGGCGCACCGGCTCGAAGACCGATTGCCAGTTCTCGTCGCGTTTTTCCTTGTCGCCGGAAAACATACCGCTGACGAATTTCTTAACGCCGACTTTTTTCACCTGATTGACGACATCTCCCCAGGTTTCTGTACCGGTTTTTTCCCAGTCTAAAGGAGGTAACACTTCCAGGAGCATTTCCTGGCGATTCATCTTGAAGGCGCGGTCATAAATCTTGTACCAGATGCAGGGCCGCGTCGGGTCAACATAGCAGCGTTCCGATGTGGACCCGCCGCATGGACCGTTCCGCAATCCCTTCGGGCATTCCATCGGACAGATGAATGCGGTTTCTTGCAGCAGGCAGTTTCCGCACATGCGGCAACCGAACATAGGGCCTTTAATAACGTATTCTACGGTTTCCAGAACACGGTTTCCAAACGTTTCCTTCTTAAACGGGATGTAAGCTGGCTGCCAGCGTCGTCCGGGAGTAAAGCCGGGCATAAGTCACCTCCGAAATAAATCTACCTGAAATTGTAGCATTTGCAATATTTAGTCTGCCAGACCGAATGTCACGTGTGAATCGGACGAATGCTACAAAAAGGATGCAGGAAAATGACACTCAGGGGCAACGGTTTCGCTGCCCCTGATGATCTACAGTTGTGGAAGCAGGTATTCGTATGCGTTGAGCGCCGCTTTTGCGCCCTCGCCAACAGCGATCAACACCTGCTCTGCGTAGTTGTTGGTCACATCCCCGGCGGCGAACAGACCGGGCACGTTTGTGCGACAGCCGCAATCGATAATGATGCGGCCTTGCTCATCCAATTCGACCAGGCCCTTGACCATATTCGTATTTGGCGTGAGCGCTTTTTCCACGAACATACCGTCCGCTTCAAGCTCATTGCGTTTTCCGGCGGCATCTTTGAGGATGAGTTTGCGTGCAAAATCGTCACCTTGCACCTCGACAATTTCACAATCCTGCATGATCTTGACGTTCCCGGCAGCCTGCAATTTCTTGCCGAGCGGCGTCTCCATCATTTTGTCATTTGCGCAAACCATCGTCACTTCTTTCGCTACCATGGAAAGTTCTCCAGCAGAGCGCAGAGCCAACTCTTGGTCACCTATGACGACCACGGATTTGTCGATGAATAGAGGCGCATACGAAAGCGCTGAATAGCATAACCCTTTCATGGTGTATTCTTTTTCGCCCGGTACGTCCATACGTACCTGCCGTGTTCCTGTTGCGACAATCACAGCCTTGGCCTCGAGTACCGCGCCACCTTTGGTCGTGATAGCGAAGTGCTCATTTTGCTTTTCTACCTTCTCGACTGCTTCGATGTGGCGAGCAAAATCCAGATATTCCAGTTCGGTGCGGAACTTGTTGACGATCTCCAGTCCCTTGATGACCTGGTAATCCTCAATCCAGGGCAGGGCCAGGCGGTAGTTGGTCTTGCCGCCCAGGTCTTTCGAAAGTAATAGCACGTTAAGGCGCTTGCGGATGGCGTAGATGGCAGCAGTCAGTCCCGCAGGCCCGCCTCCAATGATAATCAAGTCATACATGATTTTTCTCCTTCCGCTAATACGCGGCCTTGACTGTTTCTACATCCACTTCAGGGCCATCTCCGTCATCTTCTGGTGCTTCGGGGATGAAACCTTCCTCCATCATGCGCTTCGTCATGTCACGCGAGCGTTTGATGATCTTGGTTGCAAGCTGGAATTCCTGTTCGTAGGTGGTTTCGATGCGCGCCAAGCCTTGTTCGATTGCTTTCATAGCGACAGCAGCGGCTTCGCGCGGGAAGACTTCCCAATCGTCCATGTTGGGCAGGATGAAGTCAGCGGCCAGTTTATCGCCTACGTGATCAGCCATGGCTTTTGCGGCGGCGAAGCACATCTCGTCGGTGATCGTTCGTGCGCGGACATCCAGCGTGCCACGGAAGATGCCGGGGAATCCCAGCGAGTTGTTGACCTGGTTCGGGAAATCGGAACGTCCGGTTGCGACGACGGCTGCACCCGCTTCAAGCGCCTCCCACGGCCAGATTTCCGGCACGGGGTTTGCGCAGGCGAAGACAATAGAATCCCCCGCCATAGACTTGATCCACTCTGGGAGAATCACCCCAGGCCCGGACTTGGAAAGAGCGATGACCACGTCCGCATTTTTCATCGCATCCGGGATGTCGCCTTCCCGCCCTTCGGCGTTGGTGATATTGCACAGTTTCCACTTGTCCACGTACTCAGCTTTGCGCATCTCCAGGTCTTTGCGATGCTTGCCCAGGATGCCTTTGCTGTCCACCATGAAACACTTAGCCGGGTCAGCGCCCCAGGCAAAGATCAAGCGGGAGATTGCAACGTTGGATGCGCCCGTGCCGATGAAGGCGATCTTGACTTCGCTCATCTTCTTGCCAACAACTTTCAAGGCGTTAATCAGCCCGGCCAACGTAACCGTAGCCGTACCCTGTTGGTCATCATGCCAGACTGGGATTTCGGCTTTTTCGCGCAAAGTGTCGAGAATGTAGAAGCATTTGGGGTTGGAGATGTCCTCCAGGTTGACGCCCCCAAAACCTGGCTGGAGCATGAGCACGGTGTTGATGATGGCGTCCGGATCTTTCGTATCCAGCATGAGCGGGACGCCGTCCACGCCACCCAGATATTTGTAGAGCAGGGCTTTCCCTTCCATGACAGGCAAGCCTGCTTTTGGACCGATGTCGCCCAGGCCGAGCACGCGGGTGCCGTCGCTGACTACGGCGACTGTGTTCCATTTGTTCGTGTGTTCATACACCAATTCAGGATCAGCCTGGATGGCCTTGCAGGGCGCAGCCACACCAGGTGTATACCAGATCGCAAAATCGTTGAAAGAGTGCACGCTGCATTTCAGTGTTGTCTCGATTTTGCCCCGGTAGAACGGATGCAATTTCATCGCGTCTGCAGCCGGTTTTGTTGCTTTCGCAAGCAACTCTTCGACGTTCATAAGTTGTAGCCTCCCCGTAATAGCGGACTCCGAAGTCCTGAAGGGGATTATATCCTGTAAAGGACTGCCGTTTCGGACAGCTGGAGTCGCCACTACGACTAAAAGTTATGTGCCACGCAGGCTTGTCCTGAGCTTGTCGAAGGGTCAAAGTACGTGGCACATGGTTACATTATTGGTTCAGATACCCGTCTGCGTAAATGACCTTGTTGAGCAGGATCTGGGTTGTCTTCCAGATGGCAGCCTGTTCGGGATCGCCCAGGTCGAAGTCTTCCACCTGAGGTTCTTCTCCAGCCTCGGTGCGCTCCGCGATCTTGTTGTAGAGCGCTGCCAGCGGCGTGGACGTGTCCTTGCTCTCGATCCACTTGATGACATCGTTCTGCTTCTCATCCAGCGGGTCAGCGATCATCATTTGCAGGCCGACGCCCATCAGCATGGACAGGTAAACGCGGTTGATAAGCGGGCGGTTTTCCTTCGGCACAGCATTCGAAACATTGGAGAGACCAACTGAAATCATCGGGGCAGGGTCCCAGGAATACTGGAGCATATTGACTGCGCCAATTAACTCAGGACAGTACTCCTGGCAACCGGAGACGGTCAGCACCAGCGGGTCGATGATCAGATTCTCCATCGGAAAATCGATTTCCATCAAGTGAGGGATAATGGTCTCAACCGCAATGGTCACCCGTTCATCAGCCCCAACCGGGATGCCAGATTTACCCATCGTCAGGGCAATGATCTTTGCATTGTATTTCTTCGCCAGCGCGGGTATTTTCTCCAGGCGCTCGGGCTCGGCAGAGGTCGAGTTCAAGATGGGTTGCGCCTTCTTGATGGTCTTCAGCGCGGCTTCCATGCCGTCCACGTTGGTGGTGTCAATCGAGAGTGGCACGTCCACCACGGTTTCAATTGACTCGATGATCCACGGCCAGACTTCCGCAAAGTCCTTTTTGCGCGGCCCCAGGTTGACGTCAATCGATTTCGCGCCCGCTTCCACCTGTCGTACAGCCAGGTCCATGAAGAACTCGCGGTCGCGGTTGGTGAGCGCTTCCTTGACTTTGTCTGAAAGGATGTGAATATTTTCGCCAATGATGTACATAGAACCCTCCGGGTTGGAATGTCATTGCGAGCCGTCCTGCCCGCGCCAGTGCCGCAGGCACAGGTGAGCGGAGCCGCCGATTTTTGGCGGTGTAGTCGAAGGATGGCATGGCAATCTTCTGTTTATGCGGGGAGATTGCTTCGTCGTTCCACTCCTCGCAACCCCGCCAAAATATGGCGGGGCAATGACAGTTGGAAATTATGCTTTTTGTAACGCCGCTACCACAGACGGGAACTTGCTCATATCCGTGTGCGGCAGGAAAAGGGCAGACGTAAATGCCTCGTAAAACGTATTATCTGCCGAAAGTTCGATATAGGTCATGCGGCTGGCGATGTCTGCGATCTTCTGGCGCTTGCGCCAGTCCAGCAACGCCAAGTATGCGCCTTTGATCGACGTGTTGCCCAGGAACTCGAACTGGTCCCAATCTACGTCTGGCAGCAGGCCAATCTGCACAGCCTTTTCCACGTTGATATACTTGCCAAACGAACCACCGACCTGTACCTTTGCGACAGTTTCCAGCGGGATGCCGACCTGGTCGGCCAGCACGGTGAAACCGGCGTAGATGGCGGCCTTGGCGCGCAGTAGATTATCGATGTCGACGCGGGATAGCACGATATCCTCCCCAGACTCGGTCTCCGCGCCCCAGGCGACCACGTATTCAGCTCCGTGCGCTCCTTCCCGGACCCTGGGCGTGGGCAGCGTCAAATTGACGTTTCCGGCCTTGTCGAGGATGCCCGTCAAGAACGCTTCCGATAGCAGTGAAATCAACCCGGAGCCGCAGATGCCCTTCGGCTTTTGGTTGCCAATGACACGGCAACTCGGTTCGTAGGTCTCACCATCGATCCAAACTTCTTCGATGGCGCCGCTGGTGGCGCGCATGCCATCCACCACACCTGCGCCTTCAAAGGCCGGGCCAGCAGAGCAAGCGCAGGTAAGCAGCAGGTCATGGTTTCCCAGCACGATCTCGCCGTTGGTGCCCACATCAATGAACAGGGTCATGTCTTCGGTCTGATCCAGGCCGGATGAAAGTACGCCGGCTGTAATGTCTGCGCCGACATAGGAAGCTACGCCGGGTAGGCAATCCACCGTTGCTTCAGGGTGAATGTGCAAACCGATCTCGCGCGCCGTCATAGTTGGAAGGTGGTTGACTGCCGTGATAAAGGGGGACAGTCGAATGCTGGCGGCGGGAATACCCAATAGCAGGTGCATCATCGTACTGTTGCCGGAGATGGTGGCTTTGACAACTTCGGCGGGGCGGGCGTTCAAGCGTTTGCAAGATGTGACGAGCAACTGATCGATCGTATCGAGCACAAGCTCACGCATCTCATTCTCGCCGCCATTTTTGCTGGCATAGATGATACGGGAAACCACATCTTCGCCGCGTGCGATCTGCCCGTTGTATTCGGCCACCTGAGCCCTGACTTTGCCAGTGATCAGATCCACCATCCATAATGACACAGTGGTAGTACCAATGTCAATAGCCACTCCCCAAAGTGGGTCGGTTTCTTTGAAATGACAGGGTAACAGGTTCACCAAACGTGCCGGTCCGCCGGAAGGATCGGTCTCCAGGATCGCTGTGACCTTCCATTCGCAGTCGCGCAGCATCTTGCCAATATATCTCAGGCTGTTTAGCGAAACGTTGACCTTATCCACATTCGCCTGTGTGCGTAGCGCGGTTTGGACGCGCGACCAATCGTCAGTCTGGTCGTCCATGCTTGGCGGAGTGAGCGTCAGTGGGATGCGTTTGAAGGTCTGTGAAGTGGCGCAGTCGTAATCCGCAGGGACGGACACTTCTGCGGCGACGCGGTCGGTGGTCAGGTTGCGGACGATCTTTTCCTGTAACGGGACGTAAATGGTAGCATTGCCCTCCACGACCGATTGACAGGCCAGTGCATAGCCATCTTCAATGGCCTGTGGCGAGAGCCGCAAGGTGCTGCGGCGGCGCACATTCCCTGCCGTGACTTGCACAACACACCGTCCACAGCGACCCTGGCCTCCGCACGGTTGACCGATTTCCATACCGGCCTGGCGGGCAGCATCGGAAAGTAATGTGCCAGTCGGAACTGTGGCAATCACAGGGTCTGCAATATCATCGATAGTGAATGTAACTTTGTGATCGGTCATTTTTATTTTCCCTCACCCCTTGCCCCTCTCCCTAAGGGAGAGGGTTTGGGGTGAGGGTAATAGCTAAAGCGCCTGCTTCATAAACGCGGGCAAATCCACAGCCTCGCGCGGGCCAACGCGGATCTCCCAATCGGGGAGTTCCTCTTCCAGTTCACCAGAGAGGACAGCGACATGGCCAGGCAATACTATGCGTTTCTTGTTCACCTTGCTTGCCACATCGAATTCCTTGACAGCTTTGGCGATGCGCTCTGCATCGAATTTGCCAGCGGCCCAGGCTGTGAGCACCGACATGCCCTCGGCGTCGGTGACGACCAGCCAGGCGGGCAGGCCGGAGCCTTCGACTTCGTTGGCAACCGAGAAGTAGGTGATGCTGAAGTTGGTGGTGACTAGCGCGGGCGCATCGGCGGTTGGGTTGTTGATCTCGTACACACCGGGCTGCACCTGGATGGGTTTCTGCGGGTCAGTGTAGATGTTCTCGCGCAGTACCAGCAGGGCGTAGGCCAGTTCGGGGGTGAAGGTGTCCAGCACAACGAAGCCGGCGTATTTGGAGATGGCCTGCGCCGCGTAGACCGATTCTTTTGCAGGGTCGCCGGCGTCGCCAGGGAAGGCAATGACTGGATATCCCAACGGTCGGAAGTTGGCTTTGAGCGCCAGGCGGCGGATTTGTGTACTTAGAGCCAACCAGCCACCCAGGCCCTGTCCTGAGCCTGCCGAAGGATCGAGCACCATGTCTTCCACGCCTTTGGCCTGGATCTTCTGGGTCAGGTCGGCCAGTTCATCAAGCGATTCGCCTTTGACGGCCAGCGCCGCCTTGTATTTGACGGCCAGGTCGGCCATGGCCTCCCAGTTCGACCCATCAGCGGCGTAGATCAGCGGGGTTTCGCCGGAGCAGGCTTCCAGTCCGGCAGGAAGCGTGGCGGCGTCGCCGATCAGGATGAGCGGTCGCTTGGATGCGCCGCGCACCGCTTTGACGGCGGCGGCGAAGTCCCCACCATCCGCTGCAACAGCGAAGCCGTCGATGGTGAAGTCCATGCCGACGTAGTTGACCGTGTATTTGTCCGCCGCAGCGACTTTGGCTGCAATACCGCCATCGCTGGCTTTGACGCGTACGAACAAGCCCGGTTTGTTGTAGAAGGTCTTCTCGTGGCGGAACATGACCACTTCGTTACCAGCCTTGACCTCGGTGCCTGCTTTGAGCGTGACCAAGCGGATGGGCGGCGAAGCGGATTCGGCCAGTTGCTTCTTAGACTCTTCGCTGACGTAGGGGCAGGCAGAGAGTTCGACCTGTTTGGCGGCCAGCTTCATGGCGAAGGCCAGGCAGGTTGGGAAGCCGCATTCCTTGCAATTGGTCTGCGGGAGGAGTTTGTAGATTTGAATTCCAGAGAGTGCCATATCGTCCTCCTATGCCGTGACCATCAGCTCGGCGATGGCTTCTTTGACGCGCTTCACGCTCTCGGGGTGGCGCAGCACAACAATGTCGGCACCAGATTCGACCAGCGCAGTAGCAGTTACAGTTTCCCAGTGGATGGCGCGTGCAGCCCAGTCCCCCCAGGCTTCGGGTACGCCTTCGCCCACCTTCGATTCTTTAGCCTTCCAGGCTTCGAATCCCGGAGTGACGATCATGGGAAGTTGCGTCATGGCGTCACCTTGCAGGGCGGCCAGGCGCAAGCGTTCCATCACCGAGAAACCATATTCCATGCCGTACCCTAGCGCGCCTGTGGTGGGATCCATCAGAATGCGTTCGGCAGGCAGACCCATATCAGAGATCAAGATATTGAGTTGTTTCGAAAGGTTGACATCCATGGGCGTGCGCGCCTGCACTAGATGATCATTGGCCATGGCGGTAGCGACGATCGTGCGGTAATTTTTGTCCTCGCAGAGGCCCAGCACGATCTTTTCCCCTTTGGTCGCTTCAGCCACTGGGACGAGCAGTTCATTGTCCTTTTCAGCCTGACCAGGACCCCAGACGACCAGCGGCAGCCCTGTCGCGCCCAATACGGATTTGACGGCCTTTACTGCGTCGTCGGGCGTATCCTCGAGTGTCAGAGCCAGGACAAGGAGGTCCGCTCCCGCTTCTTCGGCCTTTTTGGCCCACTGGGCAGGATCGCCCATTGCCTCGCCCCAGGTTTCAGCCAGCAACGGGGACCAGTCTTCGGGCTTGCGCGACTTGATCTCGATAGCCACAACGGGAGTGTGGGGTGTGGGCGCTTCGAACTGCATGTAGGGCAGAGTGGTCTGCCCGCCGACCGTCACGGTCTTGGCGCGCGTGCCGCCCTCCGCAGCCGTTGCGCCGATGGTGACCTTTCTGACACTTCCAGGCCATTTGTCTTTTGGTATTTCAATTGGCATAACGTGTTCCTCCTTGGAGCGTTATGTCATTGCGAGCCGCCGAAGGCGGCGTGTCAATCTCCTGTTTACTGGTTACTTGAGATTGCTTCGTCGGGCTGCGCCCTTCTCGCAATGACATTATAGAATACAGTGTTTATGTCAATCCTGCTTGCTTACGCGCTTCATCGCGTCGTTCAATAAAAACTTCAAGCGGAGACTTGCGCTCCGCGTTGATGCCTAAATCTTTGAGTTCGGACTCATCCTTGGCGGCCAGATGGCGGACAAGGTGCTTGTACGAAATCAGCGCCGCGGGATAAATAATGCCTGCTGAATTGTGGTTCATATAAGCAACACGGATGTTTTTATCTTTCATCAATTGTGCTGCCAGTTTCAATGTGATGTCTGATGGCAATTCTGGCACGCCCTCAGACATTATATCTTCAACGATCAGTTCACGGATATCTTCACGATCATAGGCGTTGACCAATTCCTTGTATCCGCACACACCCACGCCCTCGCCTTCTTCGCCGAGCACAACCAATTCTTCAACGTTATTTTCGATCAGAAAACGGGCAACCTCCACTACAGGTGTGTTGATTTTGCAGGTCGGCACGCCGACGGTCATCAAATCTCTGACGAGTTTTGGGGAGCTTTCAGACATCAATCTTTTTGTTATCAGGTTTCAGCAGTCAGCAATCAGTAGTTTTTACTGACGGCTGACTGCTGATTGCTAATGGCTAAATCCTAGAACATCGGATCCATCACCATGGCGGGATGGTTGTGCGCCTCCAACCAGGCCAGCAGGTCTTCGACCGTGTTGACATTGCGCTCATCGGCGATCTTGTCGAGCAGGTCGGGATCGCCCTCGCGCTCGCAGACGGCTTTGAACTCATCAGCCATTGTCTCCTTGAGCACGGACGACATCCATATGACGCGCTTGAAGCCGCCATCAGCCGAGATGAACTTGGGACTGATCAGGTAGAACTTGCCCACGCCCATTACACCGGGGGTCTGTAAGCCGCCGCCGGCGATACCGGCCAGGGTGGAGAAGGTCATGCCGGCGGGAGTCATGGCGGTGTCTTCGCGTGAGACCACCATCACACCGTTGGCTTCCGGGATGAGCATGACAATGCACTCGAAACAGCCACAGGCCGTCATCGGGTTTTCCATGATGGAATACATGGTCACTTCCTGCACCGCGCCGTGCGAACCGATCTTGGCGTAGTCGTTGGTGCCTTCCCAATAGCCCTTTTGGAAATCGATCAGTTTGCCCAACTTGATAGGCTGGTTGGGACCGGTAGGATTGATACTAAAGGATGCCTTGCAGTCCAGCCAGTTGTATGCGCCACACAGGCCGAGACGTTCGGGCGAGACCACGCAGACGTGATCCGGCGCGAAGGACTGACACAACGTGCAGGAGTAGAACTCGTCCACTTTGTCATCGG
>CAZLOC010000099.1:0-10900 GCA_964560935.1 uncultured Anaerolineaceae bacterium
TCGCCGCCCACACGAATTTCTGCGTCTATCGGCACCCTGCCCAGGAAGGGCACTTGCATCGAATCGGCCAACTGCTCGCCGCCGCCGGAGCCGAAGATGTCCATGCGCGTGCCGTCGGGCAGGTCCAGGTAGGACATGTTCTCGATGATACCCAGGATGGGCACTTCCAGTTGGCGGAACATGTTCAGTCCGCGGCTGGCATCTTCCAGCGAGACCAGTTGCGGCAGGGTCACGATGATTGCGCCGCTCAGGGGCAGCGCCTGTGCCAGCGAAAGGGCAGCGTCGCCTGTGCCCGGCGGCAGGTCCACGATCAGGTAATCCAGTTCGCCCCATTCCACATCGCCCAGGAACTGGCGGATGGCCGAGTTGAGCATCGGTCCGCGCCAGATGAGCGGCTGTCCCGGCTTGACCAGCAGTCCCATCGAGATCATCTTGATGTCATAGGCCACCGCCGGGGTGAGCTTATCGGCTTTCGGCGGCGGCAACTTTTCCACGCCCAGCATGGTGGGGATATTGGGCCCGTAGATGTCGGCGTCCATCAGGCCAACGCGCGCGCCGCTCTTGGCCAGCGCGATGGCGATGTTGACCGCAATGGTGCTCTTGCCGACGCCGCCCTTGCCAGAGCCGACCGCGATGGCGTTGCGGATAGGCATACTGACCAGTCCGCGCATACGGCCATCGTTGGGGACGTCCGAGTCCATCTTGATCTCGACGCTCTCCACGCCTCCCACGGACATCACGGCCTGCTCCGCTTCCTTCTGGATTCGTCCGCGCAAGGGGCAGGCGGGCGTGGTCAGCATAATGCTGAAGGACACCTTACCGCCTTCGACATTAAGCTCGCGGATCATGTTCAGGGTGACCAGGTCTTTATGAAGCTCAGGCTCCTGTACTTTGCTGAGCGCTTCCAATACTTGTTCTTTAGTGGGTTTGTTTGTCATTTAGTTTCCTAATATTAAATAGATGTCATTGCCCCGCCACACCGTCCTGCGTTCGGTGCAGGGAAGTACGGCGGGGTTGCGAGGAGGCCACAGGCCAACGCGGCAATCTCATGTTTTCATTTTACTTGAGATTGCCACGACCCTTGGTCTCGATATGGCCTCGACAACCACTTGGCCTACTCGATCGGCGGGTCTCGCAATGACAATTGTAAACTATGCAGCAGCCGCCTTCGCAGCCTTGGCGGCTTCCTTAGCGCGGCGCGCTTCGTCTTCGCGGGCAGCATTTTCGGGACGAATGCTGGCGTAATACGAAGCGGGTTTGAGCAGCCTGTCAAGGTTGAACACATTGCGTCCGTAGGATGCAATTTCGTAATCGTGGTCCATCTTGATGGCGTCGAAGGGACAATACTCGGCGCAGAACCCGCAGTTCATGCACATGTCGGCGTCGATGTAGAACTCGGCCGGCACCGGGACGGGCTTGCCGGTCTTGGGGTCGTTCGTGCGCACGATCCAGATGCACTGTGGCGGGCAGACCTTCGGGCAAATACCGCAGGAGGTACAGCGAATGGCTTTCTCGCCGTTATCAGCCTCGTCATAGACCAGGAAGGGGACATAGCGAAACTCTTCGGGAGTCGGCAGTTTTTCTTCGGGATACTGGATGGTGAAGATGCCGCGTGTACCTGCACTGGAACGACGGGCGATACCCTCAGGGGTGTAATAGCGCTTCGTTCCGCCAGTAAACCTACGAAAGAACCAGACAGCATCTTCCCAGTATGTGTTCCAGAAGCGTGTTGCGGTGACTTTCAAACCTTTTAGAATACCTTTTCCATACATAAGTCGGTTCTCCTACCTGTCAAGCTCGCCGAGCACGATGTCGATCGCGCCCAGGATAGCGACGAAGTCTGCAATCTTATTGCCGACGCACATCTTTTCCAACGCGGTCAGGTTGATGAAGGATGGGGCGCGAACGTGATAACGCCACGGGTTGGGTTTGCCATTTGAGATGACGTAGAAGCCAAGTTCTCCTTTAGGGGCTTCGATGCGACCATAGGCCTCGCCAGCCGGAACGCGCACCTGGTAGACAGGTTTGCCGGGCAGTACCGGCCCCTCGGGGATGCCTTTGATGGCCTGCTCAAGGATGCGCAGGCTTTGGCGCATTTCCTCCACACGGACCGCGTAGCGGGCGTACATGTCGCCTTCGGGGCGGGTGACTACGTCAAAGTCGAAGCGGTCGTACACGCCATAGGGGTCAGCACGGCGGATGTCGTAGGGCACGCCGGAGGCGCGTAACACGGGGCCGGTCATCGAGGTGGCAATGGCGTCCTCGGCGCTTAAGTAGCCTTTTCCTTTCAGGCGCGCGACGAGTATCTCGTTCTCGCTCAGCAGGCGTTCGAATTCTTCGATCTTGCCGGGCAAGCGATCATAGACCAATCCCTTGATCTTCTCAAAGGCCTCAGCAGGCACATCACGCACGACCCCGCCGAAGCGATGGTAGTTGCACATCATACGGGAGCCTGAAGCGGCTTCGAAAATGTCCAGGATCAGTTCACGCTCTTCGAACGCATACAGGGCCGGGGTGAAGTAGGTGCCCAGGTCATTCAACATCATCCCGATCCAGATCAGGTGGTTCTGGATGCGGGTCAGTTCCGCCATGATCACACGGATGTACTCAGAGCGCTCGGTCACTTCGATGCCCATCAGCTTTTCAACGGCCAGGGCATAGCCCCAGTTGTTGCTCATGGAGTTGAAGTAATCCAGGCGGTCGGTGTAGGGCATGTTTTGCAGGAAGGTATTGCGCTCGCCAATCTTCTCGTGGTTGCGATGCAGGTAACCCATGACCGGCTTGAGGCTGGTGACGGTTTCGCCATCCAGTACCACCACCGCGCGGAACACGCCATGTGTGGACGGGTGCTGCGGTCCCATGTTGACGATGATCTGGTCGGTTTCGATGCCGTCCTCGTCGGTGATGGTGGCCTTCTTTAAGGAAGCGTACAGCGCCTCTTCGGGGTCAGTAGGAGTCCACTTCTCGGGATTGAACTTTTCGGGGAACTTCAGGTTATCGCTGTAAGGATTCTTCTGTTCGGCGCTAACGTGAACCCCCTCGGGCCAGCGGCTCTTATAGGGCTTGGTCTCCTCTTCAAAGAAGGCTTCCTGCCAGTCTTTGCGCATGGGGTGGCCTTCGAAACCTTCCCAGGTCAGGATGCGACGCAGGTCGGGGTGCCCGGTGAACTTGATGCCGTACAGGTCCCAGATTTCGCGCTCCTGGAAATCCGCACCGTGCCAGATACTGATGACCGAAGGCGCTTCCATCGGGTCAAGGCGCGGGATCTGCACCTTGAAGAAGATGCCGGGGCCGCCGGTGGTTTTATAGGCCTGGTAGACTACTTCCATCTTTTCTTCGGGCAGGTAGTCTACGCCAGTGACGGATGAGAGCAGGTCGTAGTCCAGTTCATCGCGTAGGAAGGTGGCGACTTCGATCAGGCTCTCTTTTGCGACGATCCAGCCGCTGTAGCCGGGACGTTCGTCAGCAACGACAACGCCGGGGAATTTGACAGACAGGTCAAGGGCGTCGGTTTTATCAAGTGTAGCCATGATATTCTCCTATGCCTCTTCCGTCTGTGTCTGCGCGGCGATCTTCTTGATCTCGGCGGTGCGACGCAAATCGATCAAATCCGGACCGAGCAGCGGCACCGGGATTTCAACCGAGTCCGGGCCTTTGCGGTACCAGCGTACCTTGCGGATGGACTGCTTGTCGATCAACTCCTGCAGTTTGATCATGCCGTGGATCAAGGCCTGCGGGGTGGGCGGGCAGCCGGGGATGTAGACATCCACAGGCAGGAACTTGTCGATGCCGGCAACGACGTTATAGCCTTCCTTGAAGGGTCCGCCGCCCGAAGCGCAGGCGCCCATGGCGACCACATACTTGGGCTCGGGCATCTGGTTGTACAGGCGCACGATCAACGGCACCATCTTCTTGGTGACCGTGCCGGAGACCAGCATCAGGTCGCTCTGGCGAGGGGTGGGACGCATGACTTCCATGCCGAAGCGGGCCATGTCGTAACGGGAAGCCTGCGCGGCGATCATTTCGATGGCGCAGCAGGCCAGGCCGAACATCATCGGCCAGACAGATGAGCGCCGTCCCCAGTTGTACAGTCGGTCGAGCGTGGTGATCTTGACCACGTTGTCCAGTTCGTCCGGGATATCATAACCGGGGGAGTTGAGTTCTTTATCACTCATGAAGGTTCTCCTCGTACCAGTGGTATCTTCCAAAAAGAGGGGAGGTGGGGTGTTGTGGACGGGCTACGCCCGTCCACAACACCCCATACCCCGATTTATTGAAAAGATACTTCCTCGTACCAGTCTTGGTATATCGCTGACAGGATCTCGTCGTTGACCAGCGCCGGGTCGTCATCGAAATCTTCCAGGGCAAGCGTCCATTCGTGGATATTGCCCAGGGTGACGCTTTCCATGTCGATGCCCGGGTGCGCATCTTTGAGCGCAAGCGCGATGGCGTAGGTCGACTCCCAGATCAGCGGTTTGGACATTTTTTAGCTTTCAGCATTTAGCTTTGGACTGTCATTATAGCGGTTCATAAAGAACAATGTCAAACGAATTACGCAAATATATATTTGCAAAAATGAATTTGTGAGTATAATCATGTTGTTTGTATGACAACAGCCCCCTCCCAGCCTCCCCCAATTTCCGCCCAGCAACTTTCGCGGGCGGAAATTGGGGGAGGGGATGAGTTGAACAATGCCAACCACCCGCCAGAAAATACTAGACTATCTGAAGCGTAACCGGACGGTATCGTCACGGGAGCTAGCGCGCGCCTTGCAAATGACGCCTGCCAACGCGCGCCATCACCTGGGTATCCTGGCTGCAGACGGGCGCGTGGAGGTCATCCGCCAGCGGCAGGAGGGCAGGGGACGGCCTGAGAAGGTATACCACTTGGCAGGGACGCTGGTAGGGGATAACCTGTCCGTGTTGGCGGATGTTCTTTTAACGGAGGCAGGTGGAAAGGTCGAGATGGAGGCGCTGGGAAAGCGGATTGCAGGGGAGGGCGCAGTTAGCGGTCAGCCGTTGATGCGCAGATTGTCGTCCGTGATTGAACGTCTAAATGTGATGCACTACCAGGCGCGCTGGGAGGCGGGGGCGGAAGGTCCGCGCATTATCCTGGGAAATTGTCCGTATTCTGTGGTCATTAAAGATCATCCCGAATTATGCCGGATGGATCTGGCCTTGTTGAGCGAATTGCTGAGCGGGGAACTACGCCAAACGACAAAGCTGGAAAGCGGTGCAGGTGGTTTGCCGTTTTGCGCCTTTGTGTTGAAGCAGGGGTGAGTGATTGGGGACACTTACTTACAGGGTTCCAGTATTAAATTGCGTGTGTAGATTTGCGATCGGCCAAGGATATTTTTGTCCTCATCCACTGCGACAAATTGATAATGGACCCAGGCCTTGATGAAGTTTTTACGCTCAGGAATGTTGTTTGCCCGCAGGGTGTAGAGGAAGAACCCGCCCCCATCGTTATCGGTGACCGTACCAGTCCAAGGGGTGGTATCTCCCGGTCTTTTGCCGGATTCGAGGCGAAAGAATAGATACACGGTATCCACCACTACGGGATTCTCCACTTTGACCGTTACCTTTGTATAGTTTTGCTTGCACGAGCCGTAGAAGATTTTGCCCTGGGTGATTGAGACGGACTCGAAACCACCGATCGGGAAATTGGGAGTGGCTATGAAATCAGGAATAGGGGCGTCCGCGCTGACCAGGACGACGGGTGTGAAGGTAAGCACAGCGCCGATCGGGGTGGTGGTGTCCCGTGGCGTAGGAGTGGTGGTGCGCGTGGGAGTGAGTGTTCTGGTGGGCGTATTCGTTACCGTTGAACTGGGAACCGGCGTGTCCGTAGGAGCCGAACCCGGGATCAAATCCAAAGCCGAGCAGGCTTGTAACAAAAACATCGCGATTATGATTAGAACAGGCTTGTGTATGTATACCTTCATGTGACCAGCCGTTCTCATTATACGTCCATTTACTAACTTTTCACCCTTTCGTTCTTTGGGTCATACAACGGTCGCAGCGAAGCCCGGGCAGGGTAGCGCACGTCGTTGACCTCGATCTCGAATCTTCCGTTGGCAACATATTCAGCGGTGATGGCCTCTTCGGCCTCGATCATCGCCAGCCCGACCGAAGCGCCCAGCGTGAATCCGTAGCCGCCCGAATGCACGTAGCCAACCCACTTTCCATTGCGGTAGATTTGCTCACCGTAGTACAGCAGCGGTTCAGGATCTTCCAGCAGGAATTGGACGATGCGCTTCTTGCTCGCCCCGGCCCGCTTCCGCTTAAGCAGCGCTTCCTTGCCGATAAATCCACCCGGTTTCTCGAAATCGACGATGAAGCTTAATCCCGCTTCGAGGGGCGTGTGCGTCACGTCCATGTCGTGACCGTAATCCCGGTAAGCCTTTTCGAGACGCAGCGAGTTCAACGCCTGCAGACCAGCATTCTTCAGCCCCAGGTCCTGTCCATTTTCCCAGAGCAAGTCGTAGACTGCCGGTGCAAACTCGGTAGGGATGTAGAGTTCGTAGCCCAGTTCGCCCAGGTACGTGACTCGGAAAGCCAGCACTTTGGCATAGCCCACGTTGATTTCCTGCATCGTCATGTAGGGGAAGGTTTCGTTGGATAGGTCGGCGTCTGTCACGCGGCTGAACAACTGGCGGGACTTGGGCCCCTGCACGTCGATCATAGCGTAGGCGGAAGTGACATCAGTCATGAAACAGTGAGATTCTGACGGGATGTGCCGCCTGAGCCAGGTTTCGACGTGGCGGTGGGCAGCGTCAGAGCAGATGACCATGAAGGCCTGCTCAGCCAACCGGGTGACGGTCAGGTCCGCTTCGATAGTCCCGCGCTCGTTCAGCCATTCGGTGTAGGTGATTTTCCCCACCGGGCCGTCCACGTTGTTGGTCGAAATGTGGTTGAGGACGGAGGCGGTCTCGCGTCCCTGCACGAGAAATTTGGACATCAGCGACAGGTCCATCAGGATGACGTCTTCGCGGCAGGCCCTGTGCTCGGCTGCGTGATAGGGGAACCAGTTCTGGCGGCCCCAGGAATATTGCTCGATTTTGGGTTCCACGCCTTCGGGGGGGAACCACTCCGGGTATTCCCAGCCGGCTGCTTCGCCGAAGAACGCTCCGGCTTTGGCCAGGCGCTCGTGCAAAATGGACTTGCGCGCGCCGCGGGCGGTGTGCATTTGCGAGTTGGGGAAGGCTTCCTTGTACATCAGTCCCAGAATCTCGACGGTGCGATCCTGCAAGTAGCGTGGGGTGTTCTGGAAGCGCAGCATGCGATCGATGTGGATTTCGCCCACGTCCATCGGTGGGTGACCGTCGATCATCCATTGCGCCAGCACCTGACCGACCCCGCCGCCTAACAGGATGCCCAGCGAGTTCATGCCCGCGGCCACATAGAAGTTGCGTAATTCGGGCGCTTCGCCCATCAGGAAGGTCATGTCGGGGGTGAAGCTCTCCGGGCCGCAGAACAGCTTGCGGACATGAGCGTTTTGCAGCGTGGGGACGCGCACCATCGCGTCTTCGATATAGGGCAGCATGCGATCCCAGTCAGGTTGGATTTCGCCGAATTCGAAGTTTTTCGGGATGCCTTTCAGTCCCCAGGGAGCGGCCACCGGCTCGAATAATCCCAGCATGATCCCGCCGACCTCCTCGCGGAAGTAGGCGTAGCGGTCCACGTCTTCCAGCACGGGCAGGTCAGGTGTAGCGCCTTCCATCGGTTCCGTGATGAGATAGTAGTGCTCGGCGGCTTGCAAGGGGATGTCCACACCCGCCATCTTGCCGATCTGACGGGCCCACATGCCCCCACAGTTGACCACGAATTCCGCTTCGATCTCGCCCTGGCCTGTCACTACGCCGGTGACGCGACCGCGCTTGGTTTTGATGCCGGTTACTTCGACTCCTTCGATAATGCGCGCCCCCTGGTTTCTTGCGCCCTTGGCGAGCGACATGGTCACATCCACTGGGTTGGCGCGCCCGTCTTCGGGAGTGTAGAAGGCAGCCTTCACATTGGAAGCGTCAGCGATCGGCCACAGCTTCTGGAACTCGGTGGGGGAGATTTCGTCTATTGTGATCCCAAAGGCGCGCACGAAAGCCGCATTGCGGCGCAAAGCCTCGACGCGGGATTCGCGTGCTGTGATTTGCACGTAGCCGATGGGTTTGAAACCGGTCGAGACGCCGGTTTCCTGCTCCAGGTTTTTGTACAGTTCACGGGTGTAATGCGCCATGTAGAGCAGAGTCTCGGAAGCAAAGCCGCCGCTGACAATCAGTCCCGCCGCATGCCAGGTGGTGCCACAGGTCAACTGCTTACGTTCCAGCAAGACCACATCCTTCCAGCCCAATTTTGTCAGGTGGTAGGCTACGTTGCAACCGATGACACCCCCGCCGATGATGACAACCTGCGCGTGAGTAGGTAAAGCAGTGTTAATATTGTTAATTGAAGCCTCTTTATGTGTATTTTGCATGGCCGCACTCCCTGATATAAAATGATTGCCCCTCAAGTATAAAATAAATATTTTGCATTGACAATCCAAAAAATCTGTTGAATTTGAATATTGTTTACAGTTTTTGTAACTAATTGTCATATATTTAGCGGTATTGTTGGTATCTTCTCAAAAAGAAGGGGGGATGTGGGGTGTTGGGGGATGGCGTAGCCATCCCCCAACACCCCACGCCCCGATTTATTGAGAAGATACGTATTGTTGCTTGCTTTAATTGTGCAAGAGGCTATAGATGCATTCTAGGTGACCTTAAAACAAAACAAGTCTCGTTTGGATGAGACTTGTTTTGTTCACTCTTCACATGATTGGTGATGGGTTACTCTCCCACCATTTCAATACCCGTAACGCACGCAGGGTGTTCCAGCGGCTGGGTTTACCAGCCCTTTCCATCTCGAAGTACGTCCGGCCAGCCCAGGGACTGTAGGCTGGCCAGTGGCCGTCTTTGCCTCGCTTGCTCTTGAGCAACTCAATAGCATCGTTCATGCGTTCATCGTGTGAGGCGTTGACACTTTGGAAATAATCCAATGCGCGGATAAAATCATAGTGCCAGTGCGGAGGGAAGTGCATGCGTGTCATGGCCGGATCAGCTGCTGCACCGGTGCGATGCGACTTGTAGAGTCTATGGTTCAGCAAAAACGTGTGGGCGCGCTGAACAGCATCCATAAGGGCAGCAGGCGCGGGGTAGAAAGATGCGTATTCGTGTAATCCTTCCAAGACGGAGATGGTGGTATGGAACGAGCCATGCGTGGCGCCATTGATGCGTTCACAATTCCAGCCGCCGTCCCGCATTTGTTCATGTAACAGGAATTCTGCCACACTGTGTATGCGTTCATCGGGTGAGCGGAAGTAAGCGAGCAACGACAGCAGCATACCGTTGACGCATGTCTCGCTATAATCTATGCTTTTGAACAGGTTGATACCCCCGTCATGGTTGAGGCTTCTTGCCAGGAATAGGGCACAGGCGCGCCGCGCTTGCGGATGATCGTGGGGTAAACCAAAACGACGTAATGTCAAGAGTGTATATGTGGTGGAGGTCCATTTAGGCGAATAAAGCCCGTTAGCCCAGGTGCCGCTCGCATCCTGCCGGGATAACAGGTCTGCTCCCCAGCCTTCGAGCGCGATCCTTGCTCGTTCTTTTTGGTATTCTTCCAGTGATGCATCCAGTAGATCACGCATCACCTGCCATCTTATAGACGGGTCACCGGAAAGCAACCAGTTGATGGTTTTTTGTGATGCGGCCATATTTTATTATAGCGTTATGTGATAAACCAGGAGGGGGAAACGCGATTTGTGAGTATTTTGTTTTTCTGGAAAAATTGCGCTTTTATTAGGAGTGCAAACCCAACACCTTGCGAATTTTTTCAACTCCACGATTTTGGAGGACTTTTACGTTGTTTACACTCTTGCCAACAATTTTGGCGGTTTCCTGCAAGTCCATCCCTTCTAAAAATCGTAGTACGATCACATGCCGCTGGTCGACGGTCAGATCGTTATTGATTGCCAATAGAACAGTGTCCAGCAATGCTCGATTTTCAATCTCGTCTTGCACGGTAGTCGTGTCGCCAGCAATATATTCGACAATTTCAATGGGGGCAATATGTTGGTCGTAGCGGGTTTGATCGATGAACAAATGGTAGGCAATCTGGTACAAATAAGAACGTAGATTTTTGTGTGGCCCTTGCCCATCTGCTAACTTTTCCAGAAGCTTTGAAAATACGTCTCCGACGATTTGATCGGCCTGTTCAGGATCGTGACATAAGCGTAGAATGTAACCGTATAAGGCAGGCGCATATAAATCGAATATCTCGGCCAATGCTACTTGATCGAGTCGCCTGGCAGCCTTTAGCAATGCTGCCTCATCTCCTATGTTGACGGACACGGAAGAATAGATAGAAGGAAACGCATTCTTTAATAATGTATCGGATATTGCTTGCGAGGTGTTCATGATAAAACCTGGCCTTTTTCGGATACTTCCGTTTTCACGAGAACATATTCTTGTTGATCACTCTGTATCAAGATTCGTTTCAATGCTATAATAAGGTTGTGAGTCAGTCCTAAAACTACAGTATTTAGCGGGCTTATGTCTACCAAAGAATTTGCTTTTGCTTGTTCGTTTCCCTTTGGAACCGTTCAAAATGGATTTAGAAATCTGATGCAAATTGCCTTTGTAAAGCCTTAATCTATTTCCATTATACAATTCAAGAGGTAACAAAGCAGTAACAGGGATAATTTTTGAAGTCGCAATTCCTCTTTTTTTCGTCATAGTTTAAGATTGGTTATGTTGGTAGACTCTTGAATGTAACTGGCCAAAACTGATAACATCTATTAATCTATTGGTTTCCTTGTATGGCTAGACATTTTTTCTAAACATGGAGTAAGTAATGGTCAATCGAATGGA
>CAZLOC010000100.1:0-3794 GCA_964560935.1 uncultured Anaerolineaceae bacterium
GAGTTTTTTCGAAATTACCTAGCTTGCGTTTGAGAAATTCCGCCGAGAGTTCGGGGTGCGTCACCGAGAAGACCCCGCCGAAGCCGCAGCAGTCTTCGGCTTCAGGTAGTTCCACAATGGTTGCGCCCTGCACATGCGATAGGAGTGCGCGCGGTTGGCGGTCGATGTTCAATCCGCGTGAGAGATGGCAGGAGGGGTGGTAGGTCAACACTCCGTCCCAATGTGCGCCTACATCGGTAACGCCTAACACATCTACCAGATATTCGGCAAATTCGAAAGTACGCTTTGACAGTGCTTGTACGCGCGGCAACCAGATTGGGTCGTCGGCGAAGAGTTCGAGGTAATTGTGGCGGACCATGTGCACGCACGATCCGCTTGGCGAGACGATTTCGCCCTGCACCTCCTCGAAAGTGTGGATCATGTGCTCGGCCATCTGGCGCGCGTCGACGCGTAGCCCGGCGTTAAACTGCGGTTGTCCGCAACAGGTTTGCGCCTGTGGGAAGTCCACATTTATGCCCAGGTGGTTGAGAACGCTGACGATGGCCTCAGCAGTTTCGGGGGAGAATGTATCGACCAGGCAGGTGACGAAGAGTTGTACGGTGGACATGCCCTCATTGTAATACCGTTTCGTAAATCCCAAATCCAGAAATTACTGGTATCATTGCGCCGCTATGACACAGTTTCATACTCGCATCCCCAACCATTTTGATCTTCCACGGCGCATCAACCGCCTGGGCGAGCTGGCCTACAACCTTTGGTGGACCTGGCAACCCAATGCGCAGCGCCTGTTTTCACGCATCGACAACGACCTTTGGGAGCGCCTGTCCCACAATCCGATATTGCTGCTACGCCAGCTGGAACGTTCGGCTCTTAATGGAGTCGCGCAGGACAATCAATACCTGGCTCTGTACGACAGTGTTTTTGCCGAATTCGACGATTACCTGACGAAAACGGATACCTGGTCGAATCAGACGCATCCCGAGCTTGCCAGCAAACCCATAGCCTATTTCTCGATGGAATATGGTCTGCACGAGACCCTGCCAATCTATTCGGGTGGTCTGGGCGTGCTTTCTGGTGATCATCTGAAGGAAGCCTCCGACCTGGGTCTGCCGTTTGTTGGCGTTGGCCTGATGTACGCTGAGGGCTACTTCTCCCAGCGAATAAGCGAAGATGGCTGGCAGGATGCGCTCAACAATCCGTTGCGTTTTGGCGATATGATGGTCTTGCCCATTTTGACCAACGATGGCAAACCATTAACTGTCTCGGTAGAGTTGCCGGATCGTCAGGTCTCTTTGCGATTGTGGGAAATCCGTGTTGGGCGTGTGCCTTTGTTTCTGATGGATTCAAACGACGAATCAAACAAGCCTGAAGACCGAACGTTGACTGCACGCCTGTATTGGTCGGATCTTGATCGTCGTGTGATGCAGGAAATCGTGTTGGGCGTTGGTGGTGTGCGCGCACTGCGGGCGTTGGGGTATAACCCCTCGGCCTGGCACATGAACGAAGGCCACGCAGCCTTCCTGACACTGGAACGGGCCCGCGAACTGGTAGCGGGGGGCGCACCCTTTGCAGATGCCATCGAAAAGACGCGTGGACAAAATGTCTTTACTACGCACACGCCGGTCCCGGCTGGTAATGATGAATTCCCGCTGTGGTTGATCGACAAGTACTTGGCTGCCCTGTGGCCGGAACTCGGCTTGAAGCGCGACCAGTTTGTGGATCTGGCGCGCAACCAGCAATCCTGGGGCGAGTCGTTCAGCATGGGTGTGCTGGCGTTGCGTTACTCGGAAGGCCGCAACGCAGTCTCTGAATTGCACGGGCGCGTGGCGCGCAAGATGTGGAACTTCCTGTGGAAAGATCAGGAAGAAGATGATGTTCCTATTACCTACGTGACCAATGGAGTACATACTTACAACTGGATGGCGCGCCGTCTGGGTGTGCTCTATGAAAAGTATCTTGGACATGATTGGCGCGAGCATTTGGATGACCCGGAAATCTGGAGCAAGCTGGACGAAATTCCCGCCGATGAGTTGTGGGAAGTTCGTATGCATCAGAAGCGTAAACTTTCATTCCGTATGCTGGAATGGGCGCGTACGCGTTGGTCGAATGGCGGTTTCCATCCTGTGCAGGTGTTGGCTTCGGGCGCTTTGATCGATCCGTATGTACTGACCATTGGTTTTGCGCGTCGCTTCGCAACCTACAAACGAGCCAGCCTGATCTTGCGAGATGTGGAACGCTTGTTGAAGATTATCAATCGCCCGAACATGCCGGTGCAAATCATCTTTGCCGGCAAGGCGCATCCGGCGGATGAGCCGGGCAAACAGTTGATCCAGCAGATCTACCGCGCTGTCAAAAAAGCCGAAACAAGCGGGCGGTTGGTCTTCCTGGAAGATTACGACATGAACATCGCCCGTTACCTCGTCCAGGGTGTGGATGTATGGCTCAATACGCCGCGTCGACCGATGGAAGCATCTGGGACTTCGGGCATGAAAGCCGCTCTGAACGGTGTGCTCAACTTCTCGGCGCTGGATGGCTGGTGGCGTGAAGCATACAATGGCAAGAACGGCTGGGCGATTGGCGAAGACAAGGAACCAGATGTGCCAGAAATTCAGGATAAGGCCGATGCCTTGAGCCTGTATTCCACGCTGGAAAACGAGATCATCCCGCTTTACTATGATCGTAATGCCGACTTGATCCCGATGGACTGGATCGAGCGTATGAAGAATTCTCTGCGCACGATTACGCCGCAATTCAGCACGCGGCGCATGGTCAAGGAGTATGTGGAGCGGTTGTATATTCCTGCGGTAAAATAATAGATACCGTGGGCGGCCAACTGGCCGTCCTTTTTCTTGAGGAGATGTTTTATGTTCGAATTGATCGTTTTCAGTAACGCATGGATCGGCGCCCTGGTCATTTTCGGGTTGCGCGTTCTGAATATGACCCTGGATACGCTTCGTATGCTCTTTTTGTTGCGTGGAAAAAAAACTTTGTCCTGGGTTGCCGGTTTCCTGGTATCGTTGATCTACGTTCTCTTGTTGACATCTGTGCTCTCTAACCTGAACGATCCGTTGTATATCATTGCCTACTCGGCCGGGTTTGCAACAGGAGGGGTGGTAGGGATGTGGATAGAGGAACGATTGGCAATTGGATTTGTTCATTTACAGGTGATTAGTCCGCGACGGGGTGTGGTGATGGCGCAAAAATTACGTGAGAACGGATTCGCTGTGACCGAGATCCCGGCCCGTGGCAAAGATGGTATGGTCAGTGTGTTGAGTTTAAGCGTGCGTCGTAAAGAAGTATTGTCAATCGAGAAAATAATCAATGAATGTGACGAGGCGGCTTTCATCACATCCGAAGATGTCCATTCGGTGCAACGAGGATTCTGGAGGGTATGAGTACTTCGCGAATTCCCGAAATTGATGTCCATGGGCTCGCCCGCAAGTTGCAGTCGGGCGAGTCGTTCTTTTTGCTGGACGTGCGTGAAGCCTGGGAATTGGATCATGCCATGCTCGTAGATAGCAGGCTGAAGGTCGTGCCGACGAGCCGCCTGGCGCAGCTTGGCGTGCAGGCCTTTTCGGAGGAAATCCGGCAAAAGGATACGGAAATCCTGGTCCTGTGCCACCATGGTGTCCGTAGCGCAAATGTCACCCAGTGGATGCTGGCGCAGGGCTGGACAAACGTGTTCAGCGTGCGTGGTGGGATTGCGGAGTATGCACGAGTGGTGGATGCTTCGGTAGGAAAATATTGAAAGAGTTACAGGTTGAAAGTTGCAGGTAAAAAAGAAGGTTGAGGCC
>CAZLOC010000100.1:3894-10764 GCA_964560935.1 uncultured Anaerolineaceae bacterium
AGCGCCATGTGAAAGGAACCGCCAATTTTCTCGTCGAAGAGGATATGACCGGTGAATTTGTTGATCTCGAAGTTCGTGCCGATGGCAAACTCACCCAAATAGCGTGCGCCTGCGTCAGTTTCGAGCATTTTGAGCAGATAATCCTGGTTTTTGTCGGCGCTGGCCTGTTCCACACAACCGTTGGAGAAGGACAGTTGCGCGCCTTCGACAGCCACGCCGCCATAGATAGCAGGGTATGTGAACTTGACCCAGCCATTGACCGAGTCCTCGACCGGGCCGGTGAAAATCTCGCCATCGGGCATATTGTGTGTGCCGCAGGAATTCAGGAATGTGCGACCCTTGACCGAGAGCGTCAGGTCAACGTTGGGTCCACGCAAGACAACCTGGTTTTTGCCCTTCATAAAATCCACGGCTGCCTGCTGGTCTTCTCCGACCTTTTTCCAGTAAGCGACAGGATCCGCTTCGTTGGCGTGCACAGCGCGGAAGACAAAATCAGCATATTGCTCAAAACTCATCTCCGCATCCTGGGCATAGCCATCGGTGGGATACAATGTGGTGACCCATTTGAATGCGCCCTCTGCGCCTCGTAGCATTTGCGTCTCGGTGATCACACCGGTGGACTTGCCACGCCGTTGCAGGCGGGATGAGTCGATGCTGGTCTGTGAGCGGGTGTTGGTCGCCGAGTGCACGCGGATGCGTCCCTCGAACTGGTCGTAAGCCAGTTTTTGGAAGGTCGGCACGAAGTCGATCTGGCCGTCGTTGCCGTGCATCAGTAACAGGTCTTCATGGCCGGGGAAGAACATGTCCGGAAGTTGCAGCAAGGGGTGCGGATGCCCGCCCTTTTCCAGGATTTGAATATAAAGTTCGCGTACCAGTGTTTCTGCCGCAGTGGTTGCCTCGATCAAAATACGGTCTCCCGGTTTGACACTTGTGCAGCGTTCTACCAGGACTTTCGCGAAGTTTGTTACACGGGGGTCAGCCAATGGATTTCTCCTGTTGAAGATTGAGCAAATTATATCACCGCAACAAATCGTTATTGTTTCCTGCGACCAGTATAGATACGAAACAGTAAATAAGACTAAATACATCTTTAAAATGCGATAAAAGTCACAATGCCATATGGAGGGAACAAGATACAATATCAACATGGACTTACTCACACAAATCCTCGCTCCCAAAAAGCTCAAACCGCAAGTTGCCTCTGTCAAACCGACCACTGCCTGGGCAGAAGTAGACGAAGACGGACGTCTTATCTTGCCGGCTGATGTAGTTTCCCGCTATGGCCTGCAACCAGGCGCAAAGGTTCGCCTGGACGAAGGGAATAATTTTGTGCGCATGCACAGGCCGGTAACACACCTCACCAAGGTTTATATCGAGCCGACCGTCGCCTGCAACCTGGATTGCATTACCTGCTTCCGCAATGCCTGGGAAGAACCGATAGGTCGCATGAGTGAGGAGACCTTCGAACAAATCCTGATGGGTTTGAAAGCGCTTGACCCGATACCTAATGTCTATTTTGGCGGTATTGGGGAACCGCTTTTCCATCCCAAGACAATTGACTGGATCGCTGAGGTCAAAGCGTTGGGTGCCAAGGTGGAATTGATCACCAACGGCACGATCCTGACCGAGAAAAAATCGCAGCAGTTGATCGACTCCGGCCTGGATGTGCTCTGGGTTTCGATTGATGGCGCTTCGCCCGAGACGTATGCAGACGTGCGCATGGGGGCTGAGTTTCCCAGCATTATCAAGAACCTGAAGCGCTTTGCGAAGATGCGGCCGGCCAATCATTTCCCTAAACCAGAGATTGGCATTGCCTTCGTTGCCATGAAGCGCAATATTGCCGATTTACCCAAAGTTATCAAGCTGGGTAAGTCGCTCAAAGCCAAGTATTATTCCGTAAGCAATGTACAGCCTGCTACCGAAGATATGCAAGATGATCGCCTTTACATGCAGACCATACACAATATCGCTTATTTGCAGGCCCCAAACCTGCCGCATCTGAGCCTGCCCAAAATGGACTTCGATGAAACCACCCGGGATGCATTGTTCGAGACCTTCAACAGCCAGTTGAACGTCACTTTTGCGGGCAACAACTGGGGCGGCGCGAGCGATACCTGCAATTTCATCGAGAGTGGGACCATGTCCATTGCCTGGACCGGGGATGTCAGCCCGTGCTGGCCGTTGATGCACACTCATACCAGTTACCTGCATGGCAAGCCGCGCCTCTCCAAAAAACATGTCATCGGTAATGTGAGCGAACGTTCGCTCTCGAACCTGTGGTCTGCTCCCGATTACGTAGCTTATCGCGAACGTCTGCACAATTTTGCCTTCGCCCCCTGTAGCTTCTGTGGCGGTTGTGACCTTTCCGAAACGAATGAGGAAGATTGCATTGGCAACGTGGAATTTCCGGTTTGTGGCGGATGCTTGTGGGCGCAGGGCATTATCCAGTGCCCGTAGCGTTTCCTGACAATAGCATCGAATCCCCGTTTAACGGGGATTTTTTTGTCATAAATCGGCCTGATTTGGTATACTTTCACCGGATAGTCTTGCTAGAAGGAATGGTTGAAATGAATGTCAATTTTTACGCAACCTTACGAGCCATTGTCGGCCAAAAAACCATCCAGGTGGATATGCCGCCCGGATCGACAGCTCGCCAGTTGATCGATCTGGTTGTTACCGATTACCCGGCTTTGGGGCCTGAACTGCTTGATGAGAATGGTGATTTTCACAGCCACATGAAGATGTTTGTCAATGGCCGCGAGGTGGTTTTTCTGGACGAAAATTTCAGTTACGTCATGAAGCCCACCGATAAAGTTGACATCTTTCCTCCCGTGGGCGGTGGCTAGGATGCAGAAAATCGTCCGCGAGATGCGCGGGATCCCGTACTTTCTTTTAAAGGAATATCTTGAGGAAATGGGTGGAACTGCATTAAGTGACGACCAGGTTCAGGGTCCGGGCTGGAGCGTCAATCTAGTCCGTATGGAACCGTTCCGGCTTGGGTCGCTATCTGTCGGCCAGACGCGCCTGGAATTGGAAATCGAAGACGATCTGGTGGATGATTTTATAGAAAGATTTGGAAAAAAGACGTTGCGTGCAGGCGCATAAACCCGCCCTCGATCATTGGCATATAAAAAGATGACGCACCAATCAGTGCGTCATCTTTTCTCTTTTGTGTTGACCTGTGTTTGCTGATTACTGGTCACTGACCACTGGATTTAGATGATCTCCAGTTCCTTGAGTTTCGCTTCGGGCACAACGCCGTTTTCCCAGCCGCGTTTTTCGTAGTATTCTGCCAGCATCTTGTCCAATTCGCAGACGTGGCCTTTCGAACCGGGCTGGTCGGATGGTTCCTCCAGGAAGCGCTTGGGCAGGTAGTCGCTTCCTTCCTTGAAGCCTATCAGGTTGTTGTAGTAGCGCTCCAGGTTGTAGATGCGCTCGCCAGTCTTGAGCACATCATCGGCAGTGAATGGCACGCCGACCATGGCCGAGTACTGCTGTGCATATTCGTCGGCGCCCATAGCGAACGCACTGAATTTGCACAGGTCCATGCTATCCGAGAAGGCGTGTACTTCTTGGAAGATCTTGACCAGTTCGCCCTTGCCTTTCCATTCAAGCGGATCCACCTTGAGCGAGTTGAACGGCATCACGCCTAGTTCGGCAGCCGGAGTGTAGGCGCGTAAGTGGCAGGCGCCGCGGTTGCTGGTGGCAAAGCCGAGGCCCATACCCTTGAGTCCGCGCGGGTCATAGGCGGGGATGCCCTGACCCTTGACGGTCATAGCCAATTCGGGGTGTCCAAAGTGCTTGGCGGTGGCATTTGTGCCTTCCGCCATCACGTCGCCCAGTCCCTCGCGCATGGCGATCATGCGCACGGCCTCGGTCATGCCCATCGGGTCGCCCCATTCCAGTTTGCCTTCGCCGTTGGTGTAGCCTCTCTGGCTGGCTTCCATCCAGACGGAAATGGGATGGCCGACTTCAATGGCATCCACGCCATAATCGTTGGCCAGATCGATCATCTTGGCCACCGTGCGGGCATCCGGGTTGCCGCAGTTTGCACCGACCGACCAGGCTGGCTCGTATTCGACGGACTCCATGCGCAGTCCCTTCCACGGGCCTTCCTTGATCTCCACTTCCTTCTTGCACGCCACCGGGCAGGCATGACAGGTTGGGTCATTGACCAGGATATTCTCCTTGACCCACTCGCCGCTCAGGGTTTCGGCGTTTTCACCATAAGCCGCAAACTGGCTATTCTTGGTGGGGTAAGCACCAATGCTGTTATCAATGTTCGTCAGCACGTTGGTGCCATACACCGAGAGGCCGCCCTTGCGCGGGCTGGTGATGTTCTCTTCAGCCATGATGCCTTTCAAGGCGCGCTCGTGAGCGGGCTTCCAGGCCTCGCGGTCGGCTGCCTTGGTGATCTTCTTCTTGGCGTCGACAACAATCGCCTTGAGGTTCTTGCTGCCGCCGACGCAACCGGTACCGCCGCGTCCGCTGGCGCGATCATCTTCGTTGATCCAGCAGGCGAACTTGACCAGATTTTCCCCGCCCGGACCGATGGCAATCACGGTCAGGTCTTTTTCGCCGTACTTTTCCTTGAAATACTTGACCGTATCGTGCACGCCTTTGCCCCAAACTGCAGACGCGTCCAGCAATTCGACTTTATCTTCGGTCACATAGGCATAAACGGGCTTGGCCGCCTTGCCATTGAAGATCAGGCCGTCGAAGCCGGCCCAGCGCAGGCGCGCTGCGCTCCAGCCGCCGTGATGGCTGTCCGTGATCGTGCCGGTCAACGGTGATTTGGTGACGACCGCCATGCGGCCGCTCATGTTGGCTTCCGAGCCGGTCAGCGGACCGTTCATGAAGCACAGGATGTTATCGGGTGAAAGTGGATCTACCTGTGGGCCGTTCTCGAATACATATTTGACACCCAGTCCGCGCCCGCCGATATATTTTCGCTTCCAATCTTCCGGCGCGTCTTTATACTCGACTTTGCCTGCTGTCAAATCCACAAAGCCGATTTTGTTAGCATATCCTCCGAGCATAATCATGCCTCCTTTATTTTGATTTCAAAAAATAGTTCCACAGGGGACAGTGTTCTACATTATAGGATAGCATTTTTGCATCATGTCAGTCAATTCTTAAGTTTTTCCTTAACCGAAGAGGTGACATTCTTCCTCTTTTCTATTGATGATTTGCGTTATACTACTCGACACTAAACCCCAATTTTTACTTTCTTCAAAAACGTATGAAACAACTCCTTCAAAATCTAAAGAACGGCAAAACTGTTGTCGAAGAAGTCCCCATCCCGAGCCCACGGGCAGGGATGGCGCTTGTCAAAACGGCAGCAAGCCTGGTATCCGCTGGAACCGAGCGCATGGTGGTCGAATTTGCCGAGAAATCGCTGGTTGGTAAGGCGCGCTCGCGTCCCGACCTCGTTTCTCAAGTCATCGAGAAAGCCAAACGGGAAGGGATCGTTCCCACCCTCCAGGCCGCCTTCAACCGTTTGGACCAGCCGATGGCGCTTGGCTATTCTTCGGCGGGCACGATTGTCGCTCTGGGGCAGGATATGGCCGGTTTCAAGGTCGGCCAGCGCATGGCTTGCGCGGGCGGCGGTTATGCCGTGCACGCCGAGTATGCGGTTGTACCCCGCAACCTGCTCGTGCCCCTGCCCGATACGGTCGATTTCGAGTCGGCCGCCTTCGCAACGCTGGGTGCCATTGCCTTACATGGATTTCGCCTGGCTGAACCGCAAATTGGCGAGACTGTTGCGGTCATTGGTTTGGGTTTATTAGGGTTATTGACAGGGCAGATCGCTGCAGCAGCGGGATGCCGCGTGCTGGGTATTGATATCGACCCAAAGCGCGTTGCCCTCGCTGCCTCCCTCGGACTTCAAGCCTGGCACCGTGGCCAGTCGGAAGAATGGGCCCTGGCTTTTACCGCCAACCGCGGTTTCGACATGGTTATCATCTGCGCGGACTCCTCCTCCACTGATCCGGTGGAGCTGGCTGGAGCGATTGCCCGTGACCGGGCGCGTGTGGTTGCGACGGGCGCGGTGGGCCAAACTCTCCCGCGCAAGGTTTACTACGAAAAGGAACTTTCCTTCATCAATTCTCGCTCTTATGGCCCTGGTCGCTATGATCCCTCCTACGAAGAGGCTGGGCAGGATTACCCTATCGGCTACGTACGCTGGACGGAAGGACGCAATCTTGAATCCGTGGTTGGACTGCTCGGGAGCGGAAAAATACAGATCAAACCGCTCATCACGCATCGCTTCCAGATCGAGCAGGCCGCCAAAGCATACGAAGTGATCACCGGCAAGAAAAAAGAACCGTTTCTGGGCGTTTTGTTGACTTACCCTGATGGATCGGAAACCCCGCTGACGCGTGTCACCTTGCGTGAACAGGCAGAGCGGATTGAGCCTGCCCTGCGCAACGCAAAAAAAACCCCGGTCGCGTTGGGGGTGCTCGGCGCTGGCTTGTTTGCAAATGCTACGATTCTTCCAGTTCTCAGGAAAAACAAACGTGTCGAATTGGTTGGCATTGCCTCCGCTGGCGGTTTGCATGCCCAGCACTCGGGGAAAAAATTCAAGTTTTCCTATGCAACCTCTCGTGATGATGAAATCATCAACGATCCGAATATCAATACAGTTGCCATTCTGACGCGTCACGACTCGCACGCTGACCTGGCCATCAAAGCCTTGCGAGCCGGTAAACATGTATTTGTAGAGAAACCGCTGGCAATTGATTGCGACCAGCTTTCAGCGCTCAACGAGCAGTTACTGAAAACCAAAGAACACTTGCTGATGGTCGGATTCAATCGCCGATTCGCGCCTTTAGCGCAGCGACTCGCCTCATTCCTCGCGGATCGTAGCGA
>CAZLOC010000101.1:0-10668 GCA_964560935.1 uncultured Anaerolineaceae bacterium
AGGCCAAGGTGCGCCTCCCCAGGCCGGGAGGTCCGCTAAAGAGATACGCATGCCGTACAGCCTCGCGCACGATGTGCTGCTTGAGCATGTCCACTGCCCATTCGTGGCCGAGAAGATTCCAGTTGTTTATCCTGAGCGTAGTCGAAGGATCAGGCATGTTGAAGTTTTACCACAAAGGCACGGAGTCACAAAGACACAAATCAGAAAGTTGGTGCCTTCGTGTTTTTGTGTCTTCGTGGTTACTCATTCCTCGCCCGCCCTCAATCGCAGGTACGACTCATAGCGTTCAGGGTGCACTTCGCCCGCCTCCACAGCAGCCAGCACCGCGCAGCCCGGCTCGTGGATATGCGTGCAATCGCTGAACTGGCAGTGCGCCACGCGCTCGCGCAGCTCGGGAAAATATCCGTCGATTTCTTCCGGCTCGGTGTCCCATAACGCCAGCGACTTCCAGCCGGGCGTATCGGCCACATAACCGCCACCTGCCAGCGGGAACATTTGCCGCACCACTGTGGTGTGGACCCCCTTGTTTACTGATTTGCTGACCTCGCTCACCTCCAACCCTAATCCCGGCTGCATGGCATTCAACAAACTCGACTTACCCGCACCGCTTGGCCCGGCCAGCACGCTGACCACCCCCGTCAGCGTGGCGCGCAGTTCCTCCACGCCCTGCCCGGTTTTGGCAGAAGCATAGAGGCTGGGATAGCCGATATCCACGTACAGACCAAAGATAGACTCTGCTTTTTCCTGCCCGACCAGGTCCACTTTGTTGGCAACGATGACCGCCGGAATGTCCTGCTTCTCGGCAATGACCAGGAAACGGTCGAGCATGCGCAACTTTGGGTCCGGACGGGCACAGGCGAAGACAAAGACCGCCTGGTCGGCGTTGGCCAGCAAGATTTGCTGGTACTCACCCTGCGGCCGCGGGTCGAGCCGGACGATGGCCTGCTTCCGTTCCTCGATCTCCTCGATCATCCCGGAGCCATCCTCCAGCAGCGTGATGCGGACCCGATCGCCAATGGCCGCCAGGTCACCCGTGCGCGGACCTTGCTTGAGCCGTCCGCGAAGCTGACAAACGAAGGGGCCCTCCCCGGTCTCCACCATGAAGAAACCAGATTGAGCCCGGATGATCAAACCATCGTGCGCGGATTCGGCCATTTACTCATCACTAGGTTTAGGTGTTTTTGTCGGGATACCGCCAAACGGAGTGGGTGTCTTGGGCACCCCATAGCTGGCTTCCCAGGGAAATAGGCTCTGTGGAGAGCCGTAGAAGTGGACCTGAACCATGCGCCGGAAGATGGGTGCAGCGAATTCGGAACCTTCGCCTCCATTTTCCACAATCACCGCGATGGCAAGATCTGGCTTGTCAGCGCAGACCGGATAACCCTCAAGATTGTTTGCGCAATCCGTATAACCGGCGAACCACGCATGTGGATCTCCCGATCCGGATTCCGCTGTGCCGGTCTTGCCCGCCGCAGGAAAGTCAAAGCCACGCAAACTAAAATTTGCCGTACCGCGCGAGTTATGAATTACATCCCATAGCGCTTCCTTCATCACTTCAAGGTTATCCGAGCGCAAAGGCAGGGTGCCGCGCGCCTCGGGTTTGAAGACAATCGTCGAATCACCTTCGATCGACTGGATCCGCTCAACCAATTGCGGACGGTAGAGCGTCCCGCCGTTGCCTATGGCGCCGATCATCACGGCTACCTGCAACGGTGATACCAGCACATCGCCCTGGCCGATGGCCTGGTTGACAGCCTGTACCAGCCCAGCCGGATTAGTGATATTACCGGGCGCCTCCGCCACCTGTTCGATGCCGGTGGGGGCGCCGAGACCGAAGGCGCGCGCCATGTTGGCGATATCGCTCCCGCGGTCGAAGTTGTACAGGTCCAGGCCAATCTGCCAGAACCATGGGTTGCAGGAGCGCATCAGGCCTTCGGGCAGCGTCAGCAGGCCGGAGGGTCTACTATCACTGGTATCACAAAAGTCACCATTTTGGATTCTTTCCTGACAGTGATCCCAGGTCCAGTCATGGCGTACCTGGTCGGTCAATCCATTCCAGTCGTATTGGCAATCCAGCGTCGTTTCAGGCAGGAACAGGCCGCTTTCCAGCGCGGCCGAGAAGGTGACAACCTTGAATACCGAGCCGAGCGGATACTGTCCCTGTGTGGCGCGGTTGACCAATGGTTGGTTGCCACTGATGTCGTTAAGCAGGTCGGTCAGCAGGGTGTTGTTGTAATTGGTCGGTTCAAACAGGTTGGCGTCGAAGCCAGGCGAGGAGGCCATCGCCAGAACACGCCCCGTATCACGCTCCAGCACAACCACTGCCCCGCGGAAGCCCGTCAGTGCTTGTTGGGCATAGTATTGCAGGTTGCTGTCGATAGTCAAATAGACGGAGGAAGCCGGCTGCGGGTTGCTGTCGGCAATGCGCGAGACAATTTGCCCGCTGTTTGGGTCGACCACGTACAACGAACCGCCATGTTGCCCGGCTATGTAATCCTCGGCCCATTTTTCGACCCCGATCGCGCCGACGCGTTCGTTGCCACGATAGCCCAAACGGCGATATTCATCCAGGTTTTCTTCAGAGATGAATTGGGTGTAGCCTACAACTTGGGAGGCCAGTCCCTGGTGATAAAAGCGCGCTTCATACGGCGTCACAACCAATCCGCCTGGGTTGAGCGCCAGGATACGGTCGGCTTCCTCCACCGAGGCCTCGCAGACCGGGATGTACCAATCCAGCCCGGATGCGTCGATCTTATCGCGGATATCATCCGGATCAATGCTACACAGTTTTGACAGTTCGTTGATCAGTGTGCCGCTATTTTTATCGCTCATCTGGCCGGGGATGATTCCCAGAGCAACCGCGCTGGCCTGGTTGACGATGGCTTTCCCGCTGGCATCGTAGATGTCACCGCGGGCAGGGATCTGGTAATCCATAGCAAGCCTGTTGCCACCGACCAGCTCGGGCAGTATCAGGCTTTCGTCCCACTGCAGTTTCCATTGGCCGTTCTCCAGGTTGAAGTGGGCAACCATTTCGCGCGAAACATCTCCCACCAGGGCCGTGTGATAGGTGATACGGAAAGCGACTTGGGCTGTGTACGGGTTATTGACCAGGGTAGACAGGGTTTCGTAATCGAAACTCCCGGCGCTCATCGTATTGAGCGCATCGGTGTGACGCGCGGCGAAATCTTCGGCGGTGATCGCTTCACGGCTGGCCTGGTTGAGCATCTCATACATTGCAGCGTAGTCTTCTGTTTTAAATGCTTCCAGGTAGGCGCGCATGGGTTCCTGGGCGTCAGGGGCCGGGGTAATCTTTACAGCCGGGGTAGGCAGGGGTGTAGGCGTGTTGAAAATGGATGGGAAGCCGATCCCATTCGAACCCGCGCTACAGGCTGCCAGGAATGTAAAAATTAAAATCAGGTTTATCCAGCGAAGTTGCTTCATTCTTCACCTTTAGCTGACCACTGCTCCGCGCAAAATTGCAGCGGAGACGGGGCAGTCATATTGTAGTTCGGTCTGGCAGCGGAGCCCTACCGCTGCCGTTGGGTATATTTCGAATTGTCCTAGCAGATAGGTCAGGCGGCAGAGCGGCAGGCCCATGACGCTGGCGAAGCAGCCTGCCAGGTTTTCGACCGGGTGAAAACGCGCATGCTGAATGGCGTAGGCGCCAGCCTTATCGAGCGGGTCTCCAGTCTGGACGTAGGCCCCAATTTCCTCGTCGCTATAGTCGCGCATGGGAACGTCGGTGACGGTCAGGTCGCTCAGAGCGTGGCCGTCACTCACGCGGAGCAGGGCAAGCCCGGTGTAGACCTGATGCGTATGTCCGCGCAAGCGCTTGAGCATGCGTATTGCGTCTAATTCATCCGCGGGCTTACCGAGGATGTCATCTCCGTCAACGACGGTTGTATCTGCCGCAATGACCACGCTCTCGAAATTCGCATTTTCAGCAGACTTGCGCGCTTTTGTCCTGGCCAGGCGCAGCACGTAATCGCCGGGCGATTCAGCGGGGAGTTGGCTTTCATCAACGTCTGCAACGGAGACGCTGAACTTCCAGTCGCCCAGGGAAAGTAGTTGCCGCCTGCGTGGGGAATTAGAAGCCAGGACCAGGATGTTTTTTTCACTCACGGTTTGAGATTCTAACACAATCTCCTCTTTGAACCTTAGACGAGGATAAGCAGGGAAATTTGTCATCTGGTACCCGAACAGGAATAAAATGATTGATGAAATTACTGGATGCAAAAGGTAAATTTTCCCGCCAAATTTTTTAAGCGTTCGGGCACTGGCAAGTTCAGGAATGCCGTTGTAAAATGTCTAGACCTTATAACGAAATCTGACAGGTCTTTGCGAAGCACCCCCGCCTGTCCCCGAAGAGGGAAAGGGGGCAAAACCTGTCAGGTTTCAAATAAACCGGGAGGTGGTTGTGAAGGAATTGCAGGAACGTATTTTGCGAGAGGGGAAGAATCTGGGAAATGGAATTCTCAAAGTAGATGGATTCGTTAATCATCAAGTGGACCCGATCCTGATGGATGCCTGCGGGAAGGAGTTCGCGAAGCGCTTTGCTTCGGTCGGCGCGACCAAAGTGCTGACGGCCGAAATCTCCGGCATCGCCCCGGCTGTGGCAACGGCCTTACACATGGGGTTGCCGGTGGTGTACGCGCGCAAGCATAAGCCCATCACTATGCCCGACCAGGTGTTGCTGACCCTGGCGCCTTCGCATACCAAGGGCCGCACGGTGGAATTGATCGTTTCGCCAGAATTCCTGGCCGGTGGCGAAAGAGTGCTCATTATTGACGACTTCCTGGCCAGCGGCAACACTATTCTGGGACTGGTACGGCTGGCCGAAACCGCCGGGGCGCAGATCGTCGGTATTGGCGCCTTGATCGAGAAGACCTTCGAGGGTGGACGCGATGCACTGAAACCGCTGGGTGTGCCGATCGAGGCCCTGGCGCGCGTCTGCGCAATGGACAACGATACAATCACGTTTTGTAGTTAATGACTGATTCCATCGCCATTCTCGACTTCGGCTCCCAGTTCGCCCAACTGATCGCGCGCCGCGTGCGCGAGGCGCAGGTTTATTGCGAGCTGTTTCCCTGGGATACGCCCGTTGAGCAGATCATGGCGCTGGAGCCCAAAGGCTTCATCCTCTCCGGCGGACCTAAATCGGCTTACGAGCCGGACGCCCCGTTCGTCCCGGACTACCTGCTTGCTTCCGCTAAGCCAATTTTAGGAATCTGCTACGGCATGCAGGCCTTGACCGTGGCCCTCGGCGGACAGGTGGACCCGTCCAGCGAGCGCGAGTACGGCCATGCCAAGATTGAACCACTAATTACTACTCCTCTGCTCTCTGCTCTCTCGACTGTATGGATGTCGCACGGCGATCGCATCACGCGTATGCCGGAGGGGTTTGTGGCGTTGGCGAAGTCGGGCAACAGTCCCTACGCGGCGATGGGGGATTTCGAGCGTAAATACTTTGGAGTGCAGTTCCATCCAGAAGTACATCACACCCCGAACGGTTCGGAGTTGCTCAAGCATTTTGTGGTTGAGATTTGCGGTGCTCAACCTGATTGGACGCCTGCTTCCATTATCGAGGAGAGCGTGACTTGCATCCGCGCGCGCGTGGGGAGTGAGCGTGTGCTGGCAGCCGTCAGCGGCGGCGTGGACTCGTCCGTGGCGGCGGCGCTGGTTCACAAGGCCATCGGCGACCAACTGGTAGCCGTTTTCGTGGATACCGGTCTCTTGCGACAAGGCGAAGGCGAGCAAGTGGCCTCTACGTTCCGCGAGCAGATGGGCGCGGAATTGGTGGCGGTGGATGCTGCGGATGAGTTTTTGTCCGCGCTAAAGGGAGTCACTGAGCCAGAGAAGAAGCGTAAGATCGTAGGGGAGAAGTTCATCCGCATTTTTGAGGAGCAGGCGAAACAACTGGGACAACCGAAGTTTTTAGTGCAAGGGACGATCTATCCCGATGTGGTCGAGTCTTCTGCGCCGGACCGGAATAAAGCTGAGAAGATCAAGTCTCATCATAATGTCGGTGGTTTGCCGGAGGATATGCAGTTCGAGCTGGTCGAACCACTGCGCTATCTATTCAAGGACGAGGTGCGGGCAGTCGGGGAGGCGCTGGGATTGCCTGAGTCGATGGTTTGGCGGCAGCCGTTCCCGGGTCCCGGTCTGACCGTGCGCTGTCTGGGCGAGGTGACGCGTGAGCGCGTGGCCCGTCTGCGTTCAGCAGATGCTATCCTGCAGGAGGAATTGTCCGCGGCTGGATTTTTAGGTAAAGGGGCGGGGACATCACAGGCGTTTGCTGTTTTGCTGCCGGTCCGCTCAGTGGGCGTGATGGGCGACCAGCGCACGTATCAGGAAGCGGTGGCGATACGGGCGGTTTCTACCGAAGATTTTATGACCGCCGATTGGACGCGCCTGCCACATGACCTGCTGGCGAAAGTTTCAAACCGCATCGTCAACGAAGTGGACGGAATCAACCGGGTCGTGTATGATATTACCAGCAAACCGCCTGCGACAATTGAATGGGAGTGAACCTTAGCGGTATGAATTGCGTAGTATTTATTTGCTACCTGATTCTAGCGATAGGAGAAAAAGCATGAACTTCAACTTTGGGGAAGTGCTGACCCGTGCATGGCAAATAACCTGGAAGTATAAAGTGCTGTGGATCTTTGGCATCCTGGCTGGATGCACCAACGGAGGCGGGGGAGGTGGAAGCGGTCGTGTAAATACGGGTTCCTCAACTGGTCCCTCTGATTTTGATGTACCGCCCGAACTCCAACGGTTCATTTACCAAATGGAAAGTTTTGCCGATTGGGCTGTGGATAACTGGTGGATTTTCATTGTCATCGGGTTGGCTGTCCTGTTGCTCATTGTGGTCAGCATTTTTCTGGGAACGATTGGGCGCATTGGGCTGATAAAAGGTTCATATCAGGCTGAAATGGGCGCGGAGAAGTTGGCTTTTGGTGAATTGTTCAACACCAGCATGCCTTATTTCTGGCGTGTGTTTGGCCTATCGTTCTTGATCGGATTGGTATTTGTCGTGCTCATTGTTCCACTTGTGCTGATTGGAGTATTTACAGCCGGTGTCGGGTTCCTGTGCCTACTGCCGTTAATTTGTATTCTCATACCAGTCTCATGGGCTGTGGGCGTCATCGTCGAGCAATCGAACCGCGCCATAGTTCTCGAAGACCTGAGCCTGTTCGATGGCCTAAAGCGCGGCTGGGAGATTTCCAAATCTAACATTGGGCCATTGATCGTGATGGCGTTGATCCTGTTTGGCATCACGCTGGTGCTTGGCATTATCATTGCGCTGCCCATCTTCATCATTGTTTTCCCAACCATTTTTGCCTTTGCAATGGGCGAAGGCCAATCCTTCACACCGCTTTATATTGCGTTGGCCGGCATCTGCCTGTATGCACCGATTTCCTGGGTGTTGAACGGTATTTTGACCACCTTTACCCAGTCTGCATGGACGCTGACCTATCTGCGTCTGACGCAAAAACCTGAAGCCCCGGAGACTCCCGTTTTCGCGGAACCCAATGCGTAAAATATCTCTAATACTGCTCGGCCTGCTGTTGCTGGCCGGGCAGAGTACTGCCGCCCGTGCCCAGGAGGGTGTGGCAACGGCAGAGCTATCCCTGGTCGATGCACAGGGCTTTCCTGCTGTATCAGCTCTGCTGGATGTATATGATGCCCAGGGGCAGCCGGTCACCGGTCTGCAACCAGCGGATGTAACTGTCCTGGAGAATGACCAGCCTCGTCCCGTCAGCGGACTGGTCGAATCTGCGCCCCCAGCGCAGATCGTGGTCGCGATCAATCCCGGACCTGCGCTTGCTGTTCGCGATGGACAGGGGAAAGCACGCTTCGAGCGTGTGACCGAAGTGCTGGCCGGTTGGGCAGGTGCGCAACTCCCAGACACCCCTGACGATCTAAGCCTAGTTTCCATTGCCGGGCCAGTCATCACGCATGCCAAACCGTCCGACTGGGTCGTCTCGCTGACCTCTTTCCAGCCCGATTTCCGCTCCACCACGCCCAATATACAGTCTCTGATGATAGCACTGAATACGGTCAATGAGCCGCTTCCCTTGCCGGGTATGAAGCGCGCCATATTGCTCATCACGCCCCACATGGATGAACCGAATATTGACCTGACGTTGAATGCAATGGCAGAGCAAGCTATTGCATCGAAAGTGCGGATTTTCGTCTGGGTTGTGGATGCAGACCTGTATTTCAATACGCCCAGCGCAACGGCTTTCAAAGCGCTGGCTTTGCAAACAGGCGGGAATTATTTCGCATTTTCAGGGTTAGAAACTTTTCCCGACCTGGAGTCTTATTTTTCACCGTTAAGACACCTTTATTCTCTGATTTACAACTCCACCCTGATAGATGGTGGAGAACATACGCTCGCCGTCCAGATACAGGCGTCTGGTGGGGAAATCATTTCTGAAGGCAAACCTTTCAGCGTGGACATCCAACCGCCCAACCCGATCATGGTCATGCCGCCGGGACAAATTGTCCGCCAGGCGCCAGCGGATGATCCTTTCAACACTGAACTCCTGTTGCCAGACCAGCAGCCATTGGAAATCATCGTTGAATTCCCTGATAACCATCCTCGCCCTCTGGCCCGCACCACGTTGTATGTGGATGGTGCGCCTGTCGCTCAAAATGACGCCGAACCGTTCGACCATTTTGTCTGGGACCTGAGCGCTTACAATGAGAGCGCACAACATGAACTGGTGGTTGAAGCTGTCGACTCTTTGGGGTTGAGCAAAGCCAGCATGAGTGTGCCGATTGTCGTCACCGTAATCCATGCTCCTACCGGGATACAGGCTTTTCTGGCGAAATACCGCACGCCCATTGCCATGAGCGCCATTGGTTTGGCCGGAGGGGTTTTGCTCCTCATCCTGTTATCCGGCCGCCTGCGGATCAAGTCCCGGCGCGAACGACGCGAGACGCGCAAGCGCGCTGTCGATCCGGTGACGCAGCCGGTAACCATTCAGCAGGCGGAACCGCCATCTAAACGGAAACAGACCAAACGTCCACCCTGGATGCGAGCGTATCGCTTGCAGGATGCGCCAGCCTATCTCACTCGTCTGAGGCCCGATGGTGAGCCCGTAACCGGTCGGCCTATTGCGCTGATTGAAAAAGAGACTACCTTTGGAACTGACCCGGTGGAAGCCATGCATGTGCTGGATCACCCATCGATTGCGGCCTTGCACGCTCATATCCGGCAGAAGGAGGGCGGCGACTTCCAGTTGGTCGACAATGGTACGGTAGCTGGAACATGGGTCAATCATGAACCCGTCCCCAAAAATGGATGTGTCCTGAAACATGGGGACGTGGTAAACTTCGGCCAATTAATGTATCGTTTTACATTGAAGAACTCCCCACCTGAACCCGAACCAAAAATCATCCCTGAGGCCCCTGCTGAATGATCCGTAATGACCGTGCACACCTGAGCGTTGCAGCTCAGACGCATGCAGGCATGACCGGGAAAAACAACGAAGACCGTTATGCCGTCACTTCGTACCAATTGAGCGAGAACGATGCCACTCCCGTCGTGTTTGCGGTGGTGGCCGATGGTATAGGAGGGCATCGCGCTGGGGAAGTCGCTGCCGAGCTGGCGGTGAATCATATCAGCCAGGCCGTGGCTGAGAGTGATGCACATCATCCCAAGAAAACACTCGAAAAAGCCATCCAAGAAGCCAGTAATTCTATTGCTGACCATGCTTCTTCCACACCTGAACAACAGGGCATGGGTGCAACCTGCGCTTGTGTTTGGGTGATTGGCAATCAGCTCTATACTGCATCGGTGGGTGATTCGCGCATCTATCTACTTCGCGAGGGACGTGTTCAACAATTAACCACCGACCATACCTGGATTCAAGAAGCGCTTGAAAAGAATCTCATAACGCATGATTATGCGCGTGACCATCCCAACATCCACGTCATTCGCCGTTATCTTGGCTCACCTGAGCCGTCAGAAGTTGATTTCCGTCTGCGCCTGTACGATAGCGAGACAGATGCGCTGGCCGAAGGGAATCAGGGTATGCCACTATACCCTGGCGATACATTGTTGATTTGCAGCGATGGTCTCACAGATTTAGTCTGGAACGACGAAATTGGGGAAATCATTCGTACGAAGGGCAACCTCAAAACTGCTGCGCAAGGGCTGATCGATACGGCCAATCAACGCGGCGGACACGACAACATCACCGTCGTGTTAATTGCTGTGCCACGTGATATGAAGTGGACGCCCGCGAAGAAGAGGAATTGGCTGCCGTGGATCATCGGTGGGATTTTGGCCTTCGTGGTTTTGATCGTTTTCGCCTCCGTCCTGACCATCAACCTGCTTCGTACCAGTGGGGTTGTCACTGCTACTGCAACCTCTACTGCCACAACTGCCTTCTCTGCCACCTCCATTCCCGTAACGACTGCTATATCGACTCAAGCGGTGACAGCTTCCAGTGTTCCTTCCGATACGGTTCCACCGCCGACACAGGAACCCACTTACACCCCCTGGCCGACGAATACCGTCATACCACCTGGCACCCAGACGCCTTAACAAAAAATCCCCCATTATTTTCACCATATCTCCTCAAAAAGAAGGGGGTGTTGTGGACGGGCTACGCCCGTCCACAACACCCCACACCCCGAATTATTGAAAAGATA
>CAZLOC010000102.1:0-10555 GCA_964560935.1 uncultured Anaerolineaceae bacterium
GCGGGATGTTGAGCAGCAGGTGGTGCATGGTGGTGTTGCCCACGAAGACGATTTCTAAAATATCTTCGGTTGTGATGTCATTGCGAGACGCCGTCGGTCGAGTAGGCGTGCTCTCCGCCGTATCGAGTCCAGACGTCGTGGCAATCTCCTCTTCAACAGACTCATCTCGTTTATCGGGAGATCGCCGTGTCGGGCTGTCGCCCTCCCCGTCTCGGGCCGGCGCCCTCGCGGGGCGAACAGCCTCGCGATGACTCTGGCTTGCCGTCTTCACCGCCCCCTTCAACAACTGGTTCAGCGTGTTGATCACCGCCTTATGCAACTTCTCCAACCCATCCGGCTCCGAAATCGCATACTGGATGCGCGACATGACGTCCTCGCCATACACGATCTGCGGATTCATCTCCGATTCGGCCGCCAGGATTTCGCCCGTTTCCAGATCGCACAGGTACAGCGCAATCGTAGTTGAGCCGATGTCCACCGCCGCGCCGTAGCTTTTTTCCACATAACCCGGCTGCACGCGGACGACTTCCTTATCCTGCCAGACGGTGACGGTCACTTTCCAGTTGCCCTCGCGCAAAGTGTCGCCCAGTCCGCGCAGGCACTGATAATCGATGCTCAGGTCCCCGGCTTTGGGCAGGTTCTCTTCCCCGCGCCGCACCCGCGACATGGACACTTCCAGCCCGCTTGATAACCGTTCCCAGTCTGCAATAGGCTTTTCCAGGTTAGGCGGGGTCATTTCGACCAGATATTTCCGAATGGACGGTTTGATCTCGATCTCGCGCTGCGTTGCCGATTTACGGACAATTTGTTTGTTGCCGCGGCTCTCTTCGGGGACATTGACCAGTACATCGCCCAAAACTTTGGCCTGACACGAAAGCCGCACCTGTCCCAATTTCCAGCCATTGGCTTGCATCATCTTTGGGCGGCGTCGGAAATAGTCCGTTTCCTCGGCGCTAGGAGGGGAGAGATTCTCGCGTTTGGACGTGATGCCGTAGCGCTCGAAGGTCCCTTCTTCGATGAGTACCTTACATTTGCCGCAGGTAGCGTTCTCGGCGCAGATCGATTCGATTTCCACCCCAAGCTGGCGTGCTGCTTCACGCAGGCTGAGACCTTCGTCCACGTGGCCGCGGCGCCCGGAGGGTTGCAGGGTGACGAGGTGTTGTTTGCTCATGGAGCCCAATTATACATTTCGTTTGGGAAAGTCATGATAAATTTTCCCAAAAAGACGATATTCAGCCTGAAATTGCGGCAAAAGTTTGCGGTCAATCGCTTCTTATAGTATAATGCTACCCGCAGACTTGGCTGAAGGACGTTGAGTCCCGCCGTTAACACTGAAAAAAGGTATCTTCTCAATAAATCGGGGCGTGGGGTGTTGGGGGATGGCGTAGCCATCCCCCAACACCCCACATCCCCCCTTCTTTTTGAGAAGATACGAAAAAAGGAGTGTGAAGCGCTTTGTAGTCGTTTCGGATCATTCTGTCCAGTTTGATGGTAATTATCCTCGGCTGAGTCTGTGCAAGAGCCGAGGAATTTTTTTGGCGATTATTTCCTTCTAAGGAAGGAGGTGAAAGAAATTGGCAGTTGTAAATTTACGCAATGGCGAGTCCCAGGATTCGCTGCTCAAGCGGTTCCGCAAAAAAGTTGTCAAAAGCGGCGTTTTGAGCACCGTCCGTCGCAAGCGCTGGTTCGTTTCCAAGAGTGAACAGCGCCGCATGGAAAAGAAAAAATCAGCAAGGCGTTTTAAGCGAAAACAGTTCACCCGTGATAGTGATTGATAGACAGCCTGGAGGCGTGTATGGCGAAAGATGAAGATAAAATCAAAGTGGAAGGGACAGTGATCGAGGCCCTACCCGGAACGCAATTCCGTGTGAAGCTGGATAACGGTCACGAGGTATTGGCATATCTATCCGGTAAGATGCGTAAGTATTACATCCGCATTTTGCTGGGTGATCGCGTGTCCGTTGAAATGTCCCCTTATGATTTATCGCGTGGGCGCATTACGTTCCGCTTTCGGAAACAGCAATCCCCAGCAAGTGTTGATGCATAAGCCTGCCCGCCTGGATTTATAATAAAAGCCCTCCGCAATTGCGGAGGGCTTTTATATTCCTGCCCACACCCATCCTCTCCCAAATTCGACGAACTTCAGTCGAATTTGGGAGAGGTGCCGCGATAGCGGCGGAGGGGGTTAGGGCAAATCCCTGAACTCACTCAATATTTGGATGTAATTCGAACGTTCGAATGCAGCCGGTTCTGCTACCGATTGCTGGCTCATGCTGCCCTGCATCTGCTTGATGGATTCGTATTCGTGCTCGACCATCCAGGCCCTCAAGTCGTCCAGTACAGCAGTGACGCTTTTGTAGCCATCATGCAAGACCATAGATGCAGTCATGGCGACCTTTGCGCCGGCCATCATGGCTTTGAGCACATCTTGCGCGGTATGGATGCCGCTCGTTAGCGCCAGGTCCGCGCCCACTTTGCCATACAGGATGGAAATCCAGCGCAGCGGCAGCAGCAGGTCACGCGAATCGCTCAGTTCCAGTGTGCGGACGACCTCCAACTCTTCCAGGTCGAAGTCAGGCTGGTAGAAGCGGTTGAATAGCACCAGGCCGTCTGCCCCGGCGGTCACCAGTCTGCGGGCGAAATTCGGCAGCGCGGTGATGAATGGACTGAGTTTGACCGCCAGCGGGATGTCGATGCGAGCTTTTACTCCAGCGATAAGGTCAACGTAGTTATCTTCGAGCTCCTGCCCGCTCAGGTCGGGATCCGCTGAAAGGTAGTACATGTTCAATTCAACGGCGTCAGCTCCGGCGTCCTGCATGAAGCGCGCGTAACTTACCCATCCTCCCCTAGACACGCCGTTCAGGCTTCCAATCACAGGGATGGAGACGGCCTTTTTCAGCGCGGACAGGTGATCCAGATACCTGTCTGGCCCCATGTTGTAGGTGCCGATATCGGGCAGGTAAGTTTGAGCTTCGGCAAAGGAGTTGGTGCCGCGCGTCAGGTAATGATCCAGTTCCAAGCTCTCGTGGATGATCTGCTCTTCGAAGAGCGAGTACACCACGATGGCGCTCGCACCGGCCTCTTCCAGTCTTTTGGCGGTCTCGAGTTTTTTTGAGAGGGGCGAGGCCGAGGCCACGATTGGGTTCTTAAGTTCCAGACCAAGATAGGTAGTAGAAAGATCCGTCATGTCGGCCTCCTATTGTCCTTCGGGCTCGGATTCGTTTCCGCCATTGTAGTGCATGGCGGCCATTTGCTGGTAGAGCGTCCAGCGCGATTTGTTATCCTGCTTGGCCAGGTTGAGCAGTTTTTCGGCGCGCTCTTCGTCGCTTTGCAGCAACATGCGGTAGCGGGTTTCGTTATAAACGTAATCTTCCAGCCGTGTAGTGGGTTCCTTGGCATCGATCGTCAAGGGGTTCTTACCTTCATCTGCCAAGCGCGGGTCGTAGCGATAGACCGGATATGCGCCGGACGTGACGGCCAGTTTCTGCTGTTCGAGGCCTTTGGCCATGTCGAAGCCATGCGCGATACAGTGACTGTAAGCAATGATCAGGGACGGGCCATCGTAGGACTCGGCCTCGAGGAAAGCCCTGAGCGTCTGCTGGTCGTTGTAGCCCATGGCCACACGCGCCACGTAGACGTATCCATAAGCCATGGCGATCAACCCCAGGTCTTTCTTGGGCAACCCTTTACCGCTCATGGCGAACTTGGCGACCGCCGCTCGGGGTGTGGACTTGGATGCCTGGCCGCCGGTGTTGGAGTAGACTTCGGTGTCGAGCACCAATACATTGACGTTGCGTCCGCTGGCCAGCACGTGGTCGAGACCACCGTAACCGATGTCATAAGCCCAGCCGTCGCCGCCGATGATCCAGACCGATTTCTTGACCAGGATATCAGCAAGGCTGAGCAGGTCCTTAACGCGCGGGTCGCTGGACTTGGCCAGTTTCTGCTTGAGTTGTTCAATACGCTTGCGTTGTTCGGCAATGCCGGTTTCGCTGGTTTGGTCGGCGTTCAAAATGCCGTTTGTCAGCTCTTCGCCCAGTTCCTTTTTGAAGTGGACTACCAGTTCACGAGCGAATTCGGTTTGCTTGTCGAGCGTCAGGCGCATACCCAGGCCGAATTCGGCGTTGTCTTCGAAGAGCGAGTTCGACCAGGCCGGGCCGCGTCCGTTGGCGTCTTTGGCCCAGGGAGTGGTGGGCAGGTTGCCGCTGTAGATGGATGAGCAGCCGGTGGCGTTGGCGATCACTGCCCGGTCGCCGAACAGTTGCGAGACCAGCTTCACGTAAGGCGTTTCACCGCAGCCTGCGCAAGCGCCGGAGAACTCGAAGAGCGGGCGCAGCAACTGCGAATTCTTGATCGTGGATGGGTTGATCAGCGTGCGGTCCAGGTCGGGGATGCTCATGAAGAAGTCCCAGTTCGCCGCTTCGCTTTCGCGCAGAGGCGGCTGCGGAGCCATGTTGATGGCCTTCCGCCCCACCTGGGTCTTGTCTTTCACCGGGCAGGCTTCCACGCACAACGTACAGCCGGTGCAGTCCTCGGGCGCGACCTGCACTGTGTAGGCCATGCCCTCACCCAGGTCCCTGAATTTCGCAACCGTATGCTTGTAGGTTTCCGGCGCGCCTGCCAGCAGTTTCTCGTCATAAACCTTATGGCGGATGACGGCGTGCGGGCAGACGAAGACGCATTTACCGCACTGGATGCACAGGTCAGGCTCCCATACGGGGATTTCCAGCGCCAGGTTGCGTTTCTCCCATTGGGTCGTCCCAGTCGGGAAGGTGCCATCCACCGGCATCGCGCTGACGGGGACGCTGTCGCCGTTCTGCGTGATCATCGGCCCCAGCACGCTGCGGACGAAGTCCGGGGCTGCTTCCGGTACGGGAGCGCGTCTCGTGGCTGACGAAGTGATCGCCTCCGGCACCTTGACCTCGAACAGGTTCTCCAGGGTGCTGTCCACAGCCGCGAAGTTCTGCTGCACGACCGCTTCGCCGCGTTTGCCATAGGTCTTCTTGATGGCTTTCTTGATCTGTTCGATGGCCTGCTCGCGCGGCAGCACACCGCTGATAGCGAAGAAAGCAGCCTGCATGATGGTATTCACGCGCTGCCCCATGCCGGTTTTTTCGGCCACATCATAGCCGTTGATAACGTAGAACTTGAGTTTTTTCTCAAGGATGGTTTCCTGCACTTCGCGCGGCAGTTTGTCCCACACATCGTCTGGCCCGTACATGCTGTTCAGCAGGAAGACCCCACCGACCCTGGCGTACTTGAGCATGTCGAAGCGTTCCAGGAAAGAGTACTGGTGGCAGGCCACGAAATTAGCCTGACCGGTTTCGACCAGATAAGGGGCCAGGATCGGTTTTGGCCCAAAGCGCAGGTGCGAGATGGTCATCTGGCCGGATTTCTTCGAGTCGTACACAAAGTAGCCCTGGGCGTAGTTGTCGGTCTCCTCGCCGATGATCTTGATCGAGTTCTTGTTCGCGCCCACAGTGCCGTCCGAACCCAGGCCGAAGAACAGACAGCGCACGGTCTCGGCGTGTTCCACCGAGAAGGTCGGGTCGAACTCCAGGCTGGTATGGCCGACGTCATCGTTGATGCCGACCGTGAAGTGATTCTTGGGTTCCGTTTTGCTAAGTTCATCCAGCACCGCTTTGACCATGGCTGGGGTAAACTCCTTGGATGACAGGCCGTAGCGTCCGCCGATGACTTTGATGCCAGTGCGGCCGGCTTCGACCAGCGCATTGACCACATCCAGGTAGAGCGGCTCGCCGCCCGCGCCGGGTTCTTTGGTGCGGTCGAGCACAGCCACGCCCTTGACGGACTTGGGTAACGCGTTGACGAAGTGTTCCATCGAGAAGGGACGATACAGTCGCACGCGGATCGCGCCGACTTTTTCACCCTGCTCGGCCAGGAAGTTGACTGTGGCTTCGGCTGTCTCGCCGCCGGAGCCCATCAGGATAACCACGCGCTCGGCTTCGGGGTGTCCGCTGTACTGGAAGAGTTCATACCTGCGGCCTGTGATCTCGGCGAACTTGTCCATGGCTTCCTGCACAATACCCGGAGTCGCGGCATAGTACGGGTTGACCGTTTCGCGGCCCTGGAAGTAGACATCCGGGTTTTGGGCGGTGCCGCGCAGAACGGGATGGTCGGGGGTCAAACCGCGGGCGCGGTGCTCACGGATGAGATCATCGTCGATCAGCGCACGCAGGTCCTCGTCCAGGAGTTGAACTATTTTGGTTATTTCATGGGAGGTGCGGAAACCGTCGAAGAAGTGCATGAACGGGACACGCGATTTCAACGTCGCAGCCTGCGCGATGGCGGCAAAGTCCTGCGCTTCCTGCACGCCGCCGGATGAGAGCAATCCCCAACCTGTCTGGCGGACGGCCATCACATCGGAGTGGTCACCGAAGATCGACAGCGCATGCGCAGCAATGGTACGTGCCGTCACATGGAAGACCGTGCTGGTCAATTCGCCAGCGATCTTGTACATGTTGGGGATCATCAGCAACAGGCCCTGGCTGGCGGTGAAGGTGGTGGTCAACGCACCGGTTTGCAAAGCGCCGTGCGCTGCTCCCGCCGCGCCGCCTTCGGATTGCATTTCTACGACCAGCGGGATGGTATCCCACAGGTTTTTCTTGCCTTTTGCAGACCACTCATCTGCAAATTCGCCCATACCCGAGGAGGGTGTGATCGGGTAAATAGCGATCACTTCATTGAGGCGATGGGCAACCGAGGTAGTGGCCTCGTTGCCGTCAATCGTAATTACCGGTCTTTTCATTAGAGAACTCCTTTGGTCAGCACAGGCGCGAACGCCTGAAAATTTGCCCAAACGTGAATTTTATCACGATAGTAGCTTTTCCAATCAAGTTTAGCCCCCTCGAGGCGAATTTGTTAGTTATTTAAGGCCTGAATCCCTGTGCGAGTTGTCATATTTCGGACAATTCTTGTATTAATCAAAAACCCGCCTCGTGTGAGACGGGATTTTATCTTAGAGCCATTTCTCCAGGGACGGTTTTGCCAGGAACAACGCTGCCAGCGATTTGGCATCCGGAATTTCGCCTCGTTCCGCCATTTTGATTGCCTCCGCTACCGGGATGGACTCTACGCTCAGGAATTCATCCTCATCCGCGTCCAGAGGGTTGTGACTGAGGTCGGTTGCAAGAAAAACGTGCATGAACTCGGTCGAGTAGCCGGGCGCTAGGTAGAAATCCCCCAGTTTCGTTAGTACGCCAGCGGCCATGCCAGTCTCCTCACGTATTTCGCGCGCTGCACAGACCTCGGGGGCTTCGTTATCATCCAATGTTCCGGCAGGCAGTTCGAGCAAATCCTGCCCTGTGGCGTGACGGTACTGGCGCACGAGCAGCACATTCCCCTTTTCATCGATAGGGATAATAACAACCGAACCGCCGTGTTCGATGATCTCAAATTTTGTTTCCCGGCCATCCGGTGTTTTCAGGTGATCTCGACGGATGGCAAAAGCGCGGCCCTTCATCAAGACTTCGGATTTTAGTAATTCAAAGGGCATATTCTCTCCTTATGACGAACAGCCTATTCTGATACTAACACTTTATACCCGAGTTTACTCTCTTTTTTACTGCTTCTTGCATAAATCGTTACTTTCTCGGCCAACAATGCAATCGCTGGGGTATCAAGAAAAAAAGCCCAGGCGAGAGATTCGCCTGGGCTGAAGTTCTCCTCTACTTTTTCTACGGGATGTTAATTTTTTGGCCAACAGTTAGAGCGGAAGCCAGGGAAAGGCCGCTGTTTGCCTGAACAATCGCAGCCGGGTCTACATCACCGTAAGCGCAGGCGACGCCATACACTGTCAGGCTGGCATCTGCCACAGTGTAAGTATCAGGGTGTGAGCGCAGCGCGCGTGTTCCCGGGAACGGTTTGCCAGATTGAGGGATGGTCAAGGTCAGGTTGGGATAGTAAATATCACCACTGGAGAGACCGTTCAGGCTTAACAATTCAGCCGGGTCTATGTTAAAGCGACGCGCAATGCAGTAGGGGAATTCGCCCTTTTGCAGCGTGTATGAACCCGGGCGGTTCGTAATAACGGTGGGCGCTGGCTGTGTTGCGCTGGGAGTGATGTTACCAAGTGTTGGGGTTGCAGTTGCTGTAGCAGCGCCCATAAGCGTTGGCGTGGCGGTAGCATTGCTATCCGGCGTGATTTCTGTGCCCACGGCTGTAGCCAGCGACGTACCGGCTGTCAGGGCAACCGCTGTCTCGGCCAGGGCAGTGCCGGTCGAGAGCTCTTCCACCATCGCCATCGGGTTGTCAGAGGTGGGAAACGGTGAGACAAACAGGCTGGTGGCATTTGCAGCGGGTGTCTCTAATGGCACGCTCGAATAGGGCTGTGTACATGCTGAGATAGTGATCGCAGTCAATGCCAGCAGGCTGAACAAGATCACACTTTTTTTGCGGTTCGCCATGAAATTTCTCCTCGGTTCTTTCAATACTCACGTACGAACGATGGTAGCACAACCCGTTTAAAGCGTCAAGACGCTGCGGATAGCCAATCAGAGCTATCCTATCAGGGTGCGCATTCGAATTTTTCCAACATTTCGGATGCCAGTTGCTCTATCTCTACCTGCCCCTGTCTATCAGCCTGGATGCGTTGCCACGTATGGCACAGTCCTTTGCGCGGACGTGAATCGTCGTTATGAGCCAGAATTGATATTTCTCTGGCAGTCTGATAATTGCCTGTGGTGACATACGCTTCAATGAAGGGCAACCATTCCAACGCATCTCCAGGAACAAAACCCTGTTCGCGGGCTTCATTCCCTAGCAGTGCGACCGTTTTCCAATCGCCAATCTGGCGGGCCAGTTCGGCCTTTTCATAATAGTAGCACCAGGTATGCGGCGGTTCCTTCCCGAACAGCGCTGTGGGCATATTGGGTGGTTCAACGTCTGTAATGATCAGGGATGGATCCGAGAGTGGGATGGCATCCCGCAAAAAGCGCGGTTGGCGTTCGTAGGTGTCTCCGCCTGCGTAAACAGAATCCAATACGCGCAGGCAAGCATTGGGCGGCACGATAATGGTGACCGCTTGTGAGGTGGAACCTTCGAAATCCACCGTCCGGTATTCGAAGGATATGGCTTGTCCAGGCTCCAGTGCCGGCAGAGATACACCGTCCAACCGCGTGCGCGTATAGAGCAGCGCATACGGCAACTCCCCACCAGCATAATCCGGCGCATAGATCCAGTTCAAGGGCGCGGTCAGACCCATGTCGGTTTCATAGCTGAGCGGTAATTCGTGCGTCAGGATGACGATACCCGGTTCCAGCCCCGGCATGCGCCAGGCCATTTGCCAGAATATCTCTTGTTGGCGCGTCCAATCGCGTCGGAAATCGTTAGCCGTATAGAACTGCTGTCCGATTCCCAGTGCAATCACCAGCGCTACTGCATATATTTTGATGCGATTTTTCCCAAAGGCCAGTTCCAGCAGCCCGGCCAGGAACAGACTGCCGCCGATCATCATCGAGACCATGAAACGATCATTGATGGACTGCAAAGTCAGTGGTAGACCGGCTGCCCAGGAGGGGATTCGTCCAATCAGGATTCCGATCAGACCGAACATCACAGCTTGCCAGCCCCAATGGGTGCTTTTCCCATCTCCCGGCATTTCCAATTGGCGCAGGTAGAAGGCCACGAGCACAAAACTGACAGCAATCATACCCAACGTTAATAATGTAGACGGGTTACTGAGTGAACGTGTCGCCAGTACGAATACCTGCCCCCAGCTATACAATCCCACCTTCCAGAGCGCGTCGGCCATGCCGAGAAGAAAACCGAGCGGTGAAACCTGTCCGGCGGTCGATACGCCATAGGATGCATAAGCTCCAAAGCGGTAGTAGTACACCAGCCAGGCGGCATTCCCCAGCCAGACGAGTAGATAAGGCCACCAACATTTCAATACGCGACGGATGCGCGGCCCAAAACCGACGGTCTCTTCTGCGACAAGCGCCCATAAGAATAGGAATCGAAGGGGTTCCTGCGTAGCAAAATATTCGGTCGGAAAAACTCCAAGGATGAAAAATAACAGGGCCAGCCCTGTGAACCATCCGGATTTTTCAGTTTCACGGAATGCTCTGGCTGTGAACCCAAATGAAAGAAGATAGAAAAGAAAGGGAATCCACTCCTGGTTTATGTGAGTATAAGCCACCCAGTGCTGACTGTAACCGGGAAATACCAAAAAGAGCAGTGCGGCGGTCAGCGTTTGCCATTTGGCTTTGGGCCAAATGATGCTGAACATCCACCAGACGGAAGTTGTCAATGCGAAGCGCAGGACCAAAGCCAGGGATTGCCACAAGAGCGGATTTGGCGGGAGCAGGCTGGTGGTCCCGAAGAAGATCAGGCCGAGAAAAGGGCGGAAAGGTTCAAAAGCCGGGATGAATTCGGCCGGTCCGAGGAATTTTGCGATCCAGGAAAAGGGCCAATCATCCCAGTAGAAACCGGTCCAGGGAAGCATCAGGCCATAGGTCAGGATGGTCAGAACGAAGAAAACGAGGGGGATTGTTTTTGTCGTAAAGCGGATGTTTGGCATTGACCTCATTATAAA
>CAZLOC010000103.1:0-10543 GCA_964560935.1 uncultured Anaerolineaceae bacterium
CATGAGCATATCCATGGTTTGCAGGTATTCCTTCCAGCCCGGATAGAGCGTGAAATCATCTGGATTGAAGGTTTCATTGGGATAGAGCGTCTTGACGCGCAGGAAGTTATACAACATGCGCTGTTCCCTGGTGACTTGCTCCATCTCGGCCAGCGACTTTTGGTAGTGATAATGTCGTTCTTTGGTCGAGATTTGCGGGAGCATGGCAGCTATTCTTGTTTGAGAATCTTCTGGCGATTTCCCACAATGCTCATCCAGGAAGTGTCCCAGACGTGTACATTCTTGCACCGGTTTACTGAGCAACTGGTCATAGGCGACAAACATTTTGCGGGGATTATCCTGTGTGAAGGTAAGGATGTTGAGCATGCAATATTGCCAATAAGCCAATCCGGCTGAAAATGGAATACTTTCTTCATCCATTTCCTCGGTTTTAGCTGCGGAAAGCGCTGTCTCAGCAGGGTGACGGAGGGTGATCACATAGATGGGATCTGTCAGGATTTTTGTCCAGAATGGCAGGGTCAGAACGGTGCGAGCGTCTTTCCATACCCATGCTACGGCGTTTGCTTCCGCTGCGCGTTGGTCCATTGCACAGATAAGCTCTAATGCCTTTTCACGATAGGCCGGATCAGAGGCTTTTTCCTCCAGAATTTCATGGGTTGGGGGAACGGTCTCATTATGGTCGAGCAACTCATCGTTCAGGTTTTGAAGCGGGATATATTCCATGTAACCGTAGCCGCGCGGGTCGCTGGCATCCGATTTCCATAGATCGTTTTCAGCCCCCGCGTATGCCCCCCACAAGCGGACCAACTCAGCAGTCAGGGATGTGCCGCTGCGCATGATGCCCAAGATGACGAGCCTTTTTGGTGAATTATTTTCCATCATAAATCCTAGGGTAATTGGCGAACTCAATTTTACTTGGATGGACGCGGGTTATTTCATTTCTGTTTCATGACTTGCATTTTTGTTAAGTGAAAAGGGAAGAATTGCGGTTCCGTGATATTTGCGAAAATGTAAACCCAGCCTTGCACAGACCAGTTAGAATAGATTATAGGTGTTGTACATGGAAAAAACCGAAACGCTTCCCACTGTGACCGAGAACATGCCACCGGTCCGAATCGACATCGCCTTCAGCCTGATCATGTTGGGCACCACCATCGTCTGGTCGGTGGGCGATGGCTGGCTGTTGTATTTCTACTTGCCACCCGCCGGTCAAGGACTGGCGCTGGTGCCGCTGGCGCTCTACGGAACGGTAGTGCTGGTCGCGCGCATCGTTAACGCGGTCATCACGCCGCCGATCGGATACTGGTCCGACAACGCGCGCTGGACATGGGGGCGTAGCCTGCCGTTCATGTTCGCCTCGTCCCTGCCGCTGGTGATTACCTTCATCCTGCTGTGGACGCCGCCCGTTCAGGGAGAATCAATCTGGAACCTGGTCTACCTGGCGGTGATCCTGGTGTTGTTCAATGTAACCCAGAATTTTGTCGTTATCCCGCTTGGTTCGTTGCTACCCGAACTGGCTGGAACCGACCGTCACCGCGTGCGCCTGACGGCCTGGAGCGCCAGCTTCCAATTGATCGGGGTGATCCTGGCTGGAGCTGCCGGGCTCTTGATTGGTCGATTCGGCTTTGTCAAGATGGCTTTGATTTTCTCGGTAGTCATCCTGCCGTTGTTGTATCTGCCTTTCCTGGTCCTGCGCGAAAAACCCGGGCGTCAGATCGAAGCCGCCCATCGCATGGGCTTTTTGCAGAGCATCCGCACCACCATTACCAACCCCGCTTTCCTGATGCTGACCGCCACCGGAGTCTGCTTCTGGACGGCGACTTCCTTCCTGATGCAGTCCATGCCCTACATCGTGACCGAGATCTGTCAGCAGGATGTGGAAATGACCACCTATTTCTACATTGTGGCGGTCCTGCCATTGCTGGCCTGCTACCCGCTGGTCAACTGGCTGGCAAAAAAATACGGGAAATGGGCGGTCTTCTCCGGCTCGCTGCTGGCTTCGGCCATCGTTTTGCCTGGCATCATGTTGATCGGTGATTGGTTGCCTATCTCTCTTTTGGCACAGGGAATGATCTGGATTGCCTTGCAAGCCATTGCCATGTCCGGTGTAACCATGCTGCCGCAGGCCTTTGCCGCCGAGATCACCGACTACGATGAAACCCTTACGGGTCAACGCCGCGAAGGCGCATACTACTCCGCCTGGAGCCTGCTCGGACAGATCATCAGCGGTGTGGCGGCTCTCGTCCTGCCGTTGCTCTTCCTGCTCGGACGCAGTCAGACCGACCCCAACGGTCCGCTCGGCGTGCGTATGACCGGCATCATCGGCGGCGTGTTGATGTTTGCCGCCTTCTTGCTCTTTTTCAAATACCCGCTGCGGCATCTCTCCCACCCGGCGGAGAATGGCTAATTCTCACCACGAAGATACGGAGACACAGAGCCACAAAAATTTTCATTCGTGTCTTTGTGACTTTGTACCTTCGTGGTAAACACTGTTCATCCCTGGTGAAAAAGTATGAATCTCTCCCCCCAACAAATTGCTGAACTGGAACGCATCAACCCCACCATCATGCAGGGTCTCACTAGCGTGATGCCCGGCGTGGACGTCATCCTGCGCGACGACATCGTACTCATCAGCAGCAAAGACTTCCCTTCCGCCGACACCAACCTGGCTTACCTGTTCCGAACCACCCCCGAAAAAGCCGACGCGCTCATCGAAGAAGTGGTCGAATATTTCCAGTCCAAAGACTTGACCCCGCAGATCATGGTCTCCCCGGCCTGCACGCCCGCCGACCTGTCTGTGCGCCTGCTGGCGCGCGGCTTTGTCAGTCAGGAATTCGAAGAAAGCTGGATGATGTTCACCGGCCTGCAAAAAGCCATCGCCCCCAAAATAGACCGCAGCGTCACCGTCAAGCGCGTCGAATCCGCCGACGTGACGGCATTCGCCGAAGTCATGGCTGGTGCTTTCGAGATGCCTGCCGAGTGGGTTTCCTACCTCGCCCAAATGCTCGAGCCAACCCTGTCTGTGCCCGGTTTCGCGCACTACCTGGCCTTTGTCCGCGGCGTGCCTGCCGCCACCCTTACTCTCATGCGTCATGAACAATACGCCACTATCGGCAGCGGTGGCGTCCTCCCTGAATTCCGCGGCACGCGCACCATCTACAACATGGCCGTCGAAGTCTTGAGTGGAGCCAAGCGAGATGGTGTAGACATTGTTCTTGGCCAGACTACGCTTGGTCCAAAATTCGAGAGATTCCTGCGTATTGCTGGTTTCAAACTGGCTTTCAAACGGACAGGTTACAAGCTGGCATGACCGCTCTTGTGCAAGTCCAGGATCTGAAGAAAGCTTACCAGACAGGCAGCGTCCGTTTCGAGGCCTTGCGTGGCGTTTCATTGGACATTGAGCGGGGGGATTTTGTCGCCATTATGGGGGAATCCGGGAGTGGCAAGTCTACCTTACTGCACATCGTCGGCGGTCTGGACCAGCCTACAACTGGCTCCGTTGTGGTGAGCGATCAGCGTATTGACAGAATGAACGAGACCGAGCTGGCCATCTTCCGCCGCGCCGAGATCGGATTTGTCTTCCAGTTTTTCAATTTGGTCGAAAATCTGAGCGTGCGCGCCAATGTCGAATTGCCCGCCTTACTGGAACGGCGCAAGAAAAAAGAAATCCGCCAGTGCTCAACAGAATTGCTCGAACGTCTCGGTATCGTCGACCAGGCCGACAAACACCCCTGGGAGCTCTCCGGTGGTCAGCAGCAACGCGTCGCCATTGCGCGCGCCTTCATCAATAACCCCACCTTGCTGCTGGCAGACGAGCCGACCGGCAACCTGGATAGTTCCAGCGGCGACGAAGTGCTTGAAATCCTGCGGGATTTCAATGCCCAAGGACAGACCATCCTGATGGTCACGCACGCTGCTTCGGCGGCGGCGCTTGCAAAGTACGTGTTGTTCATCCGCGATGGATTGCTAGTAGACCAGATGCTCGGGGGAAACGAAAAAGCCATTGCTCAACGATTGCTTGACCTAAGATAGCGTATGAATCGGCAAAATTTAAAGATTGATCTCGCTGAGCGGAGGGCCGAATGCCAATGAGGCCCGTAGTCGAAGCGCGACATAGCCAGAAAATTGCCCTTCGACTTCGCTCGCTTTTCGGCTCGCTCCGCTCAGGGATGAATCCATGAGCGCTGTCTGGCAAAAAATCGTCGCTGACCTGCTTCGCCGTCGCGCTATCTCTTTCCTCATCATCTCTACGATCACCACCGCAGCCGCTTTATTAACGCTGGCCCTGTCCACGCTGATGAACTTGGGTGGGCCATACGATAAGTTGTTTACAGAATTGAACAGCGCTCATCTATGGCTGCATTTTACGCCAGAGCGCGTCAGTTCCACCGATATCAAGCGCATCGAGTCTTTGCCCGGCGTGGTCGCCAGCACCGGACGGCAGTACAGTTATAACACGCTGGTCCACACGGGCGGGGAACGGCTGGGGATGAGTCTGCGTGTCGTGCCACAAGAGCAACCCGAAGTCCACCGTTTGATGCTGGTGGAGGGACGTTATCTCGCTCTGGATGCCAAAGAAGTCCTGATCGAGAAATATCCCGCGGACTTCTATCAGGTCTCCGTGGGAGATATGGTGACCATTACTAGCGCAGACGGGAAGGAAGTCGAGCTGCCGGTGGTCGGGGTGGCCTTCGATCCCATGTATGACACTTATCGTAGCAGCCAGTCGCCATATCTGTTCCTGAGCGAAGAGACCCTGCAAAGTTTGTTCCCAGATAAAGACGCATTGGATTGGTCGCTGGGCTTGCGTTTGGCTGACCCCGAGTCTGTGGACGAGGTTGTGGCTGAGATCGAGTCCATGCGCAGTTTGGGGTTCGTTGAGAGCCACACGGACTGGCACGATGCCAAAGAATCGGCTGTTTTTCGCGTGCAGTTGACTTTTGTTTTCCTGAGCGCCTTCAGTTTGTTTGCCATTCTGGCCACGGTGTTGATTGTGGTCAGCGTGGTCAGTTCTACGGTGCTGTCGCAGATCAGGCAGATCGGGGTACTCAAGGCAATCGGCTTTACCGGGCGGCAAATCTTGTACTTGTACGTCGGGCAGTACACGCTTTTGAGCCTGGTGGGAACGGGGTTAGGTTTTGCCTTAGGTTTGGCCTTGGCCCCCCTGCCTTTGCAATCTGTTACGACTTCGCTGGGCACGAATTTCCGCCCACCGTTCAGTTTCCTGCTGATGGCGCTGGTCTTCTTGATCATCCCTGGCGCGACGATGCTGGCAGCCGGGATCGCAGCCCGTCGTGGTGCGAAGGCTAACATCATCAAAGCTATCGCAGTAGGAGCCGAGGCACCCATCCGTAAATCGTTCTGGGGAGCGCGCTTGGCCCAACGGTTGGGCGCGCCGATGGCGCTGGTGCTTGGGCTCAACGACGCCTTTGTTCGTCCGTTGCGCGCCTTATTGACCGGATTGAACCTGACCCTGGGCGTGATGGGCATTGTCTTTGGTCTGGCGCTTTCGCATACGCTCCAAACGTATCGGGACAACCCTGCCCTGCTGGGTGTAGTGTACGATGCTACGGTGGTACGCCAGGAGAGCACGGACGCTCGCGTCCAGCGCATCCTGAGCCAGGCTCCGGAGGTGGATGCGTTCTATGGTGAGAAGCAGCTACAGGTCCGGACCCGAAGCGGGGAGGCGTTTACCCTGCGCGCCGTGGAGGGCGACCTGTCCACTTTCCCCTTCCATATCTCCGAGGGCCGTTTCTTCCAGCCGGACACAAACGAAGCCGTCGTCGGGCGCGGTCTGCTGGACTGGCTGGGACTGAAGGTGGGCGATAGTCTGACGCTGACTTTGGAGGACGACGAGCGCCATGCTGTAACCTGGACGATCGTCGGCGTGTACCCGGAACCATCCGACGCCGGTCAGCGCATGATGGTGGGCCTGTCGAGCGCTTCAGGGCTGGACCGTCACGCTGCTCCCGATACCTATTACCTGAAACTATCCCCAGGCGCGGATACCGCTAAACTGCGCGCCTACCTGGAGCCGGACAAAGGGTCCGACCTGAGCCTGATTTTGGTGGAGGAAGCCATTCCGAGTTCGGTGATTTACCTGCAACTGGCGGTCTTCATGCTGGGCGGGATTCTGATCGGGATTGCGGTTGTGAATGTGTTCATCACGTCTTTGCTTGCCACCCAGGAAAAACTGCGCGTGGTGGGCATTTTGAAGACGGTAGGTATGGTTCCGGCGCAGGTGGTGGCGATGATCAACACCGCCGCCGGGGTGCTGGGGCTGTTGGCTGTGTTGGTGGGCATCCCGGTTGGGCTGGCGCTCACCGGGGGGATGCTGACGGCGCTTTCCAATATCTATGGGTTTGGTCAGGTAAGTTTATCGTTCGATGTCTGGGGGGTAGCGTTGCTGATTCCCTTGATTATCCTTGTCAGTCTGGGGGGGAGTTTTATCCCCGCGCGCTGGGCGGCGAGGCTGTCCATTGTGCGGGTGCTGCGGGAGGAGTGAGCGTTTAATGGCTATCTTAGCCTGCAAACGGATTGAAGTTTGTATCGCGGTCGAAATAATCTTCTTTTTCAACGCGTTTCAGGAATTTGACGATCGCATAAGTAATCGGGGTCATCAAGAGTTCCGTGAAAGTTTTAAACAGATAATTAGTAAGCGCTAGCGTGACAAACAAGCTCCACGGAAAGACGCCAAAGAGCGAGGCAATAGCGACAAAAACGACTGAATCAAACAGTTCGCCAATTAGGGTACTCCCGATAGTTCGTGTCCACAACCACCGGCCCTTTGTCAGGATTTTCATTTTGGCGAGCACAAAAGAGTTGGAGAACTCGCCCAACCAATAGCCTGCCAGGCTGGCCAACACAATCCCGCCGCTACTCATCCCACCCAGAATGGCCGCATAGGCCGTGTCGCCCGCATACTCTTGCCATGTGGTTTCTCCGGGAAGGTTTTGGATGAGCCAGAAGATGCCCGCCGCAAGCGCCAGAGTGAGGAAGCCTGTCCAGATAACGCGTCGGGAACGTTTGTAACCGTAGACTTCAGTGAGGATGTCACCAAAGATATAACTGACGGGGAAAAGTAGCGTGCCGGCGTCGAAAGCCATTGGGATATTTAAGACACTGAATCCCAGGTCAATGATCTTGGCGGAGGATGCAATATTGCTAACAATCAGCACCATCACAAAAAGTGCCATGATGCGGTCGAAGTATTTGTATTCGCGTTCCACCAATGCAATCCTTGCTTTAGATGGATAAGCTCAAATTTTCAATGCGCTCTAAAAACAGGCTAATAAATTTTCGCGCTTGTACATCTATGGCCACTCTCATGTTGGCAGACTTACTGGTCATCTTGTAAAAATCGGCAAAGGTCTTGCCCATCGAGACGCCGCCGGAGATATCCACATCAACATAATATTCACCATAATTGCACAAATCAGGGGCAAACGTCAAAGCCAGGGTCAAGGGATCGTTGATCACGCAGCCCTTGATACTCTGATACTCATCGTGGAACTCCATGTAAAACCGTGTAGAGTCTGCAATAAAGGGTGCGATGGGCGATTTGATCTTTTGCAGCCTGGCCACATCCTCCGCCAGCAGGATGCACTGGTAGGTCACATCCAACGGCGTCAACGTGATTGGCATCCCACTGTGGTAAACGATGTGCGCCGCATGCGGGTCCACGTAGGTGTTGAACTCGGCCAGCGGCGTGACATTGCCTTCGTGCCGGATAGCGCCGCCCATAATGATTAACTCCCTGACCGCCTGAACGATGCGTGGTTCTTTACGGATAGCCAATGCGACGTTGGTCAGTGGACCGATTGCCACCAGGGTGATCTCTCCCGGCGAGGACATGATCTTTTCGATGAGAAAATCGCTTCCGTGCTGGACGATGGGCCTGCTCGCCGGATCCGGGAGTTGTGCGTACCCCAGACCAGTGTTCCCGTGCGTTTCCGGCGCCAGCAGCGACGGCTGCACAAGCGGCAAGTCGCAGCCTTTGGCGACCGGGATTTTTCCCACCTTAGCCAGTTCCAGCACAGACAGGGCGTTGCGTGTTCCTTGCCCTGCCGAACAATTGCCATGCACAACGGTCAAGCCTTCAAGCTGGACCTCTGGCGAAGCCAGCGCGAGCAAAATGGCGAGTGCGTCGTCGATGCCGGGGTCGGTGTCGATGATGATACGTTTTGGGGGCATGTTTTTACGAACCGCAAAGGGCGCGAAACGCGCAAAGAAATACTTTCTTAGCGGTCTTAGCGATCTTTGCAGTTTATCTCCTCAAGAGTTCCTCGACCTGATCTTGTGTCGGCAGCGAAGGCTGCGCACCGAATTTGGTCGCTGCCAGCGCGCCGGATGCGTTGCCGTAGCGCACGCCTTCTTCGAATGACTTGCCTCTTAATAACGCAGCGGCCAACCCGCCGATGAAGGCGTCGCCAGCCGCAGTGGTATCGACGACATCTACTTTGAAAGATGGGACATGGCTTACCTTTTCGCCTGTCACGAGCAACGCACCGTTCGCGCCCATTGTGACGATGACGGTCTGCACGCCTTTCGCCAGTAACGTCCACGCGGCGGATTCGGCGGAAGCAATGTCCGTGACGGGCTGGCCGCTGAGGAGTTGGAGTTCGCTCTCGTTGGGGACGAGGATGTCCACGTCGGCCAAGAGAGAGTCTGGGAGTGGGCGGGCAGGCGCGGGGTTGAGGATGACGCGCAGTCCGTTTTGACGGGCTACTCTCGCGGCGTGGATGACGGTCTCTAAAGGGATTTCAAGCTGCAGCAGAAGCATGTCCGCATCCCGAAAAGAGACGGCCTCCACATCCGCTGGAACGACTTTGCCGTTCGCGCCGGGTGAGAGCACGATGCTGTTTTGCCCGGACGAATCGACCACTATGATCGCCGTTCCCGTAGCAGCCGGGTCGGCCTTGACATGCGATGAATCGACGTTATTCTTTTGCAGGTTTTGGATGAGTGCCGGGCCGAAGGAGTCGTTTCCAACACGTCCGACCATTGCAACTGATGCACCCTGCCTGGCTGCAGCAACTGCCTGGTTGGCGCCCTTGCCCCCCGGAATGATCGCCAGATCTTCACCGCTGATGGTTTCACCCGGCGCAGGGAAACGCGGCGCGCGCACAACAAGATCAGCGTTCAGGCTTCCGATGACGAGGATGTCGGCCATAGGATCCATCTAAAAATATCTTCTCACAAAGAAGGGGGGAAGTGGGGTGTATTGGGCGGGCGAAACCCGCCCAATACACCCTACACCCCATTTTTTGGAATAGGTATCCTCCATTAAAACACAAAAAAGCCGATTCGGTTTGTGTTAATGATCGTTTTTGAGAAACCTGAGCGCAGTTTTGACCAGGACTGCCGTGCCGAGGGGCAGGGCGCGTTCATCCAGGTCGAACTTCGGGTGATGCAGTGGGTAGTCCTCGTGGCCTTCCTTTTGTACGCCCAGTGTGAACATCGCGCCGGGGGCATGTTCCATGAACGAGCCGAAGTCTTCCGCACCGAGGGTCTTATGCCCTTTATGAACGTTTTCTTTGCCGAGCAAATCTTCGGCCACCCCCCGGATTACGTCCGAGACGTGCTCGTCATTGATCATGGGCGGCCCGCCAATCTCGAACTTCAGGTCGTAGTCGCCGCCCAGGGTTCTGGCGATCTCGAAGGCCCGTTGAATCTCCTCGTGGAGTTGTTGATGCACATGCGTGTCAGTAAAGCGCAGTGTGCCAGTGATACGGACACTTTCCGGGATGACGTTTTCGGTAAAGCCGCCGTTGAGTGAGCCAATACTGACGACCGCCGGGGCGAACGGGTCCAGCCGCCGCGAGACAATGGCGTTGAGAGCCAGGATGACGTGGGCGGTGAGATAGAAAGTGTCGATGGCTTTATCGGGATGCGCGCCGTGCCCACCTTTGCCGTAAATCGTGCCGAACCAGGAGTCCACGCCACCGGATGCCGGGCCCGCATGGATTCCCAGCGTACCGACCGGGGTCAGTGGATCGATGTGCTGGGCAATGACAAAATCGATGCCCTCGCTAGCGCCGTCTTCGACCATGCGCATCGCGCCGCTCTTGCCTTCCTCATCCGCCACTTCCTCGGCAGGCTGGAACAGGAAACGCAGCGTACCGGGGAATTCTTCCTTGGACAAAATGGTGGCCGCAGCCAATGCCATGGCTGTGTGCGAGTCATGCCCACAGGCGTGCATTTTGCCGTCGGCCGTGGACTTGTACTCGAAGTCGTTCATCTCCTGCAAGGGCAACGCATCCATATCCGCGCGGATGGCGACAACCGGGCCGCCTTCCCCCAAGTCAGCGACCACGCCGGTCTTGCCAACCCCGCGCCGGACGCGGTACCCGAGCTTTTCCAGTTCATCCGCGACGATTCCCGCCGTGCGGTGGACGTCGAAGCCAGTTTCGGGGTGCATGTGGAAATCGCGCCGCCATTCGATGATTTCTTCGGTCAGGGCATGGGCTTGTTTGAGCATGGGTTCTCCTGTTTATCCACGAGTTTACACAAAGGGGGGATGTGGGGTATTGTGGGCTGGCAT